>NZ_NEWI01000111.1:0-9332 GCF_002135005.1 Halorubrum sp. SD612
CGGCGAGTTCGCCGCGGGTACGGAGGAGGTCGCGCGCGCGCCGCGCGTCGCCGTGTTCCTGAGCGGCGAACGCGGCGCAGAGGGGGATCACGTCGTCGGTGAGGGCGTCGGGTTTGAACGCGGTATCGGCTCGGTGCTGGAGGATGTCGCGGAGCTGGTTGGCGTCGTACGGCGGGAAGACGATCTCCTCCTCGCCGAGGCTCGACTTGACGCGGGGGTCGAGGAAGTCGGTGAACTTCAGGTCGTTGGAGATCCCCATGATCGAGATGCGCGAGCGGTCGAGCTCGGAGTTCATCCGCGAGAGGTTATACAGCGTGTCGTCGCCGCTCTTCTCGACGAGCTTGTCGATCTCGTCGAGCATGATCACGACCACGCGCTCGTGGTAGTCGACTGCCTCGAAGAACGTCGAGTAGACGCGGTCGGTGGGCCACCCCGTCATCGGCACCTCCTCCATCTCTTCGGCGTCGGATTCGAGGGCCTCGATTCGGTCGTCGAGCTCGTCGACCGAGTCGAACTCGGTGTCAGCGAGGGAGGCGGCAACGTCGCGGCCTGCGGTTTCCGCGGCGTCCGTCGCGTCCTCCCGGAGGGCTTCGAGACGGTCGAGTCGATCCGCGATGACCGCTTGGTTCTCCTCGATGAAGGTGTTCGCGAGCTGGGCGAGGACCCGGTACTGGGTGTCGGTCACCTCGCAGTTGATGTATTCGACCTCGCAGGGCACGTCGTACTTCTGGGAGGTGGATTCGAGTTCCTGTGAGACGAACTTCGCCGAGGCGGTCTTGCCGGTCCCAGTCTTCCCGTAGATGAGGATGTTCGAGGGGGTCTCGCCGCGGAGCGCGGAGACGAGGATCGTCGCCATCCGGTTGATCTGGTCGTTTCGGTGCGGGAGTTCGTGGGGCGTGTACGAGGGCCGAAGGACTTCCTTGTTCTCGAATATCGGCTCGCCCGAGAGGAGGTCGTCGAACAGCCCCTGATTATCCTCGTCGTCGTCGAGGACGACGCCGTCGAAGTCGACGTCGGGCGACGACCGATCGCGACCGCCGTTGTCGATCCCCGCCGTTTCAGGTCGAGCGCCGGTCGAAAGAGCGGCCGTGTCGGAGTCCGATTCACCGACGTCGGCACTCTCGACAACGGAGTCCTCGGCTTCCGGATCGTCACCATCGAAGTCTTCGCTGTCGGAGCCTCCGCTCTCGGGGTCGTCGGTGGGTGAGGTCGGAGACCGACTCGGTGGGGTACCGTCGGAGTCGCTGCTATGGTCCGATTCGTCGCCGTCGTCCGGGTCGATACCGCCGTCGCCCCGCGATGTGTGATCGCCTTCGTCCATGTGAACCCCCTTGTTTCAGGTGGAGACAGCCGCGTAAGTCGCTTCAGACGGCGTCTCCGGTCGGAAATGCGGATGTGTGGTCGGAGCTGCGGGCGACCACGTCCAGTTGATACAGTCGAACCAGATGAAGAGACGGTACAAAAGTGTTCCTCTCTGGAGTTGAAACGGCCCCCTTTAGCGGGGTGTAGGGCCGTCGCCGCGATAGGATACGCCGGCCGACGTGGTCGGTAGATCTGTCGAAAGCTCGAGTCGATCGGGGCGAGCCCGATGGAACATCCCGACCGCTTTTTCGACATTTCGACGAGGCATCGGGTACAGTCGTCCTATCGGGCCACAGCCGCCGCCGTGGTCGACCCGAAATCTTCCGTGTCGTACGTGTGCTACGCGTAACCGTACTGGTAGTTTAACTGTCCGTTAGCGTCTCATTAGTCCGGTCCCGCCGTTCGTCGTCCCATCGTATCGACGGGATCGGTGATACCCCCACACCCCTTCGTTTCGGGTGGAACGGTGATCAGGGTGGGGAGGGGGTTGCGAGACTCGAATTAATATCCGGTGGTTTTATTATATTATATTTAGAACAGTACCCTCGACAATCCTTCACAGATCATATTTGTTGTTGTGGATTTATTTTAATCCGTCTAAAGCATAGAATTATCTGAGCACACCAAACCCGACCTCAGATATCCGCCAACCGCCCCAGCCGACCACGCAGTTCCACCCGAAACGAAGGGGTGGGGGGCTACCAGTCCCTTCGACGTTTCGAGTAACTTCTCCGGCGTTCCGGGCAACTCCTCCAGCGTTTCGGGTAGATGACCCTACCGAGACCGACGAGCAACCCCGTTCCGCAGGTAACTCTCCGGCGAACGTCACGGTCGACGCCGATAGTTTTACCACCCGGTAAACAAACCGTACGTGTACCATGAGACGGCTCCTCACGTCAGAGAAGGTGGTCCGATGACCAGCCCTAGTGACACCGACGCTAGCGACACCGACGCTAGCGACACCGACGCTAGCAACACCGACGCTAGCAACACCGACGCTAGCGACACCGAGACTCGCGCCTCTGCGAGCGGCGGAAAGATCCTGGAAGGCGTCACGGTCCTCGATCTCTCGACGTTCGTCACCGGAGGCTTCTGCTCGGCGATGCTGGCGAACCAGGGCGCGGAGGTCGTCAAGATCGAACAACCCGGCTACGGCGACGCAGTCCGCCATTCCGGTCCGCCGTTCATCAAGGGCGAGTCGCCGTACTACTGGAGCCTGAGCTACGGGAAGAAGAGCCTCGAACTCGACCTGAAGAACGACGACGCCAAGGAGGCCCTGTACGAGCTCGTCGAGGAGGCGGACATCTTCATCCAGAACTTCCGCCCGGGGACCGCCGAGCGGCTCGACGTCGACTACGACACCCTGACAGAGCACAACGAAGACCTGATCTACCTCGCTATCTCCGCGTTCGGGCAGACCGGCCCGTGGCGCGAGCGCTCCGGGTACGACCTCCTCATCCAGGGAATGAGCGGGATCATGAGCGTCACCGGCGAGGCGGACCGACAGCCGGTCAAGGTCGGCCTCCCGATGACCGATCTCATCACCGCTATGTGGGCCGCCTTCGGCGCGACCACGGCCCTCTACCGCCGCGAGCGGACCGGCGAGGGCGAGTACATCGACCTCGGCATGCTCGAAGCCACTCTGCCGTGGCTCACCAAGCAGGCCGGGATGGTGTTCGCGGGCGAGGAGACGAAGCGGATGGGGACGAAAGACCCCGTCCTCGCCCCGTACCAGACGTTCGAGACGAAGGACGGGTTCATCAACATCTGTATCCTCAACGAGAAGCTCTGGGGCGAGCTCTGCGAGGCGCTCGACCGACCCGACCTGCCCGCGGACGACCGGTTCGAGCAGAACGCGGACCGCGTGGAACACTTAGACGAGCTCGAAGCCGAGATCGAGGCCACCCTCGCCGACAAGACGACCGACGAGTGGATCGAGGTCATCGCCGAGGACGCCGGCGTCCCCGCCGGACCGGTGTACAGCGTCGAGGAGGCGCTCAACAGTCCGCAGATAGAGGCCCGCGGTACCGTCACCGAGATCGAACACCCCGAACTCGGCGAGGTGCCCGTGATCGAACACCCGCTCAAGTTCCGCAACGCCGAGAGCGGCTTCGAGCTGCCACCGCCGCTGCTCGGCGAGCACAACCGCGAGGTGTTCCGCGAGCGCGGCTACTCGGAGGCCGAGATCGACCGCCTCGCAGAACTGGGCGTGTTCGGCGACGACCCGGACGACGCGGACGGCGACGCGAACGCCGACGACTGATGGCGCCGAACCCGACCGACTCCACCGACGTCCGCGTCGCCGGCGTCGGAATGACTCCGTTCGAGAGCGACTCCGGCCGTTCGCTCACCGACCTCGCCGCCACGGCCGCCGAGGAGGCCCTCGCGGACGCCGCGGTCGACCCCGCCGACGTCGACGCGCTCCACTTCGGCAACGCCCTCGCCGAGGCGTTAGACGAGAGCGCGGGGCTCGCGAACGCGCTCGCGGCCGCGCTCGGCCTCGACGGCGCCTCCGCCGACCGGATCGAGAACACGAGCGCGACCGGCGCGAGCGCGTTCCACCGCGGCGTCGAGGCCCTTCGCGGCGGCGACGCGGAGACCGCGCTCGTCGTCGGCGCCGAGAAGATGTCCGCGGGCGACACGCGCGACGTCACGGAGGCGATCAGCCGGCTCGTCCACCGCCGCGAGTACGCGCAGGGGCTCACGCTCCCCTCCTTCGGCGGCCTCGCCGCCGGCGCCTACCTCGACCGCCACGACGCGCCCCGCGAGGCGCTCGCCGCGGTCGCCGCGAAGAACCACGGTAACGCGGTCGACAACCCCGTCGCGCAGTTCCGGAAGTCGCTCGGCGTCGAGGACGCGCTCGACTCCCCGGTCGTCGCCGCCCCGCTTCGCCTGTACGACTGCTGTCCGATGTCGGACGGCGCCGCCGCGGTGGTCCTGTCGCGGGCAGCCGACGCCGACGACGACGCCGCCACCGCCGACACCGATCGCCCGCCCGCGCCACGCGTCGCCGGTATCGCGAGCGCGACCGGCACCCACGCCGTCGCCGAGCGACCGGACCCCCTCTCCATCGACTCCGTCCGGACCGCGGGCGAGCGCGTCTTCGACCGCGCCGGGGCCCGCCCGGCCGACGTCGACGTCGCCTGTATCCACGACGCGTTCACCGTCCTCGAACTGATCGAACTCGAAGAGCTCGGCTTCTACGAGACCGGGACCGCGTGGGAGGCGACGCTCGACGGCGACACCGCGCTCGACGGCGAGCTGCCGGTCAACCCCGGCGGCGGACTCAAGGCGCGCGGGCATCCGCTCGGCGCGACGGGCCTCTCGCAGATCGTCGAACTCGTGTGGCAGCTCCGGGGAGACCTCCCCCCGAGCCGTCGCGTCGACGGCGCGGAGACGGGCTTCGCGATCAACGTCGCCGGTTTCGGCAACAACAGCGTCTGTACGGTGTTGCGCGCGTGACCGGCTCCGACTCCGACCGCGTTCCCGGCGATACGGCCTCCCACCGACCGACAGACCGCGACCTCTCCGCGGACCGCGCCTTCGTCTGCGACGACTGCGGCCACCGCTGGTACTACGACCGTCGCCGCTGCCCGGAGTGCGGCCGCCCGTCGGCCGACGCCTCGACGGCTCCACTCGAAACGGGGGCGGTCGTCGCGACGACCGCGGTCGAGACCACCCCGCCGGACGTCCGCGCGCCGAACCGCCTCGCGTTAGTTCGGTTCGGCGACGTTCAACTGATCGCGCAGGCCGCCGACGGCGACCTCGCTCCCGGCGATCGCGTCCGCTTCGACGGGTCCTACCGACTCCGAGAGAGCCGCGAGGGGACCGACCCGCGGCTCGTCGCGGTCGACGACGCCTGACAGCGACACCTGACAGCGACGCCCGATTTTGACGTGAAACTGACTTCGCCGGAAAGCTGACTTCGACGAGAAATTGACTTCGCCGGGAAACGCTCCGCGGAAAAATCGACCGCCGACTACTCGGTGCGTTCCAGCGACTCGAAGATGAACTCGTCCATCGCCTTCCGGGCCTCCTCGGGCGCGTCCTCGTGCCCGAGCGAGATCCGCCGCCCGCGCGCGGCGTGGATGACGTCGGTCACCAGCTGCCCCATGCGCTCCGCGTCGACGTCGCGGAAGACCCCCTCCTCTATCCCTTCCTCGACGACCTCGACGATGCTGCCGCGAATGCGCTCGTAGTGCTCGTTGAACAGCTCGCGGTGCTCGCCGTCGTTTTGCGCGTGCGTGTACAGCTCGTGGTACACCTTCATCCGGTCCCAGTGGCTGAACTCATCGAACTCGGGACCGAACAGACACTGGTCGACGCGAGCGCGTAGCTCGGTCCGCGGGTCCGCGTCGCCCTCGACGACCACGCTACCCTCGTACTGGTCGATGATGTGTTCGAGGAACGAGGACATCAGGTCGTACTTCCCGTCGAAGTGGTAGTGGATCACCTGCCGCGTCAGATCCATCTCCTCGCCGATGTCGCGCATCCGGAGGTCCTTGTACCCGTGCTTGCTCAGCGCGCGGAACGTCGCCTCCATGATCACCTCCTTCGTGTCCTTGGAGGACACCGTCTCGCCGCCGTCGTCGACGTTTTCGCCCGGGGACTCGGCGGACTCGTTCGCCGATCCGCCCTGTGACTCGCTCATACCCACACTCTAGGTGTGAGGTACATAATACGATTGCTCCGTTTCCGATCGCTCCGTTTCCGATCGCTCCGTTTCCGATCGCTCTGTTCCCGATCGCTCTGTTCCCGATCGCTCTGTTCCCGATCGCTCCGCTTCCGATCCCTCCGCTTCCGATCGCTCCGTTCCCGATCCCTGCGCTTCCGATCACTCCGTTTCCGATCCCTCCGCTTCCGATCACTCCGTTTCCGATCCCTCCGCTTCCGATCGCTCCGTTCCCGATCCCTGCGCTTCCGATCACTCCGTTTCTGCGTCCGACTCGGATTTACTGCCCGGTAAACTTTTAACCTCTTGGTCAAACCCTATTATCGAACATGACACAGACGATCGTGCGAAACGGGACCGTGGTCTCGCTCGACCCGGACGTGGGGGAGTTCGACGAGGCCGACGTCCTGATCGAAGACGGGGAAATCGTCGACGTCGGTACCGGGCTGTCGGCGTCGAACGCCGAGGAGATCGACGCCGCCGGGAAGATCGTCGTCCCCGGCTTCGTCGACTCGCACATCCACCTCGCGCAGACGCAGGTACGCGGTATCGCGGGCGACTGGTCGCTCATGGGCGAGTACTTCGACGACATGCTCGGCAACATCACCGGGCTGTATCAGCCGGAGGACATGTACCTCGGCGGCCTCTTCGGCGCGTTCGAGAAGCTCCACACCGGGACCACGACGGCGCTCGACTGGTCGTACCCCAACACGCTCGAACACGGCGAGCGCGCCGTCGACGCGCTCAAGGACGCCGGCCTGCGCGCGGTGTACACCTACGGTCCGCCGGGCGACGACGCGGCGAAGTGGTGGTTCGAGAGCGACGTCGGGCTCCCCGAAGAGAAGATCCGCGCGCTCCGCGAGGAGAAGATCCGCGACGACGACCGGCTCAGCCTCGCGCTCGGGCTCCGCGGCCCCGACTTCTGTACCGAGGAGACCGCCCGCGAAGACCTCGAACTCGCCCGCGACCTCGGCGTCCTCTCGACGATCCACATGGGCGCCGCGCTGTGGCCGTCCTCGGAGTACGGCGGCGACTACCAGGGCTTCGGCTGTATCGAGGACATGCTCGGCCCCGACGTCAACGTCGCCCACGGGAACCACTTCTCGCAGGAGGACGTCGACCACGCCGTCGAGCAGGGGGTCTCCTTCTCCTCGACGCCCGAGGTCGAGATGCAGATGGGCCACGGCATCCCCGTCACCGGGAAGGTGCTCGAAGCCGGCGGCCGCCCGACGTGGGGCGTCGACGTCTGCTCGAACGTCAGCGGCGACATGGGGAGCCAGATGCGGATCGGGATGCAGCTCCAGCGCATGTTCGACAACCAGAAGATCCTCGAAGGCGACGAGGAGGTCACCGAGGTCAGCGTCTCCGCGCGCGACACCCTCGAAATGGCCACCATCGAGGGCGCGAAGGCGCTCGGCCTCGACGACGAGATCGGGACGATCACCCCCGGCAAGCGCGCCGACCTCGTCTTATTCGACGCCGACGACTTCATGACGGCGCCGTCGCACTCGCCGATCCAGACCGTCGTGTTCCAGGCCGACCCCTCGCACATCGACACCGTCCTCGTCGACGGCGAGGTCGTCAAGCGCGACGGCGAGCTGACGAACCCGAAGGTCGACGAGGAGTTCGACCGGTTCGTCGCCTCCGGCGAGCGCCTCCTCGACGAGGCCGGGATCGACCTGTAACGCGTCGCCTCACCTCCCTCTCACCCCACTTCACTCACTTCACATGCGAATCGGACAATACCGAACGACGAACGCACAGACACCGTGGGCCGGCGTCCCGACCGACGACGGCGTCGTCGACCTCGCCGAGGCCGGCGCCGCCGCCGGGATCCACGTCCCGAGCCGAACCAGCGACCTCCTCGCCGACTGGGAGTGGCGCCGGAAGGTCGACCTCGCGGTCGAGTACGCCGAGTCGACCGGGGTCGGCGTCCGCGACCCCGCGGACCTCGAGCGCGCCGCCCCCGTCGACGACCCGCGGAAGGTCGTCTGCGTCGGGCTGAACTACCGCGACCACGCCGAGGAGGGCGACAACGAGATACCCGACGAACCCGTCCTCTTCTCGAAGTTCCCCACGTCCGTCGTCGGCCCCGACGACGCGGTGCGCTGGGATCCCGAGTACACCGAGAAGGTCGACTACGAGGCCGAACTCGTCGCCGTCATCGGCGAGCGCGCGCGCCGCGTCGACCCGGACGAGGCGATGGACCACGTCGCCGGCTTCACCGTCGGCAACGACGTCTCCGCGCGCGACCTCCAGCACGGCGACGGCCAGTGGGTCCGCGGGAAGAGCCTCGACACCTTCGCCCCGACCGGCCCCGACCTCGTCACGACCGACGAGGTGGGCGACCCCCACGACCTCGACATATTCGCCGAGATCAACGGCGAGCGCCTGCAGGAGTCCTCGACCGAGAACCTGATCTTCGGCGTCGACGAACTGATCTCCTTCTGTAGTCGGGCGTTCACGCTCGAACCCGGCGATCTGGTGTTCACCGGCACGCCGCCCGGCGTCGGCGTCTACCGCGAGCCGCCGGTGCTGCTCGGCGACGGCGATTCGGTCACTATCGGCGTCGAGGGCGTCGGCGAGCTCACGAACTCGTTCGAGACCGAGTAGAACTCTCGGATCGTCAGAGTTTATAAATAATCGCCGCCGTGGCGGCTTCGTCGAAATCGCATTCTCCGGACGCGCTCGCATATCGCTAACCAACCTACAAGTGTTCTGGTGTCGTCATATCGACGATGGAAGATCTGTACCTCTACACCGGCTCATTCGCCGTAATCGGAACCTCGATAGGAGGGCCAGCGGTGGCCTCGGTCGTCGCTGGCGAACGCAGTATCCCGATACTGCTCATGGCGATCGGTGGGGTTGGAATGCTCGCCGTCGCCGGCTACGAATCGCTCCGAACCGACCCAGCGGAGTTCACTGCCTCGCCTCTCGCCCTTCTGGCGTTGGTCGGTGCCGCCTGTCTGACTCTTCTCGGAACGGTACTTCCTGCGGTGACCGATTTTTTAGGTGGCATCGACTGACCGAAACCGGAACGGTTTCTCTGCCGAGAATCTCAACGGAGCCCGTATGATGAATTTCTCTACAGCTCCGGCCGTTCATTTATAAATAGCTGATTACAGATCGGCGGTGAGTACCTCCACAGCCCAGTCGCTCGTTTATAAATAGTTGACTACGGATCGGCGGTGAGTACCTCCAAAGCCCCAGTCGCGAGGCTGCCGTACGCTCGCTGCGCTCCTCACTCGGTCGCTCACTCCGCTCGCTCCCTCATTCCGGTGCTTGCGTCGCCTACGGC
>NZ_NEWI01000112.1:0-8905 GCF_002135005.1 Halorubrum sp. SD612
GAAACGGCACCGACCGAATTTAGTTTCCGATCCAGCGCAGCACCGCGAGCGTCACCTCGAAGAGGGCGATCGTCGTGAGCGACACGAAGGTCGGTGCCGCCCCCGTCGGGTCGGAGCTGAAGAGGAACGCGATCATGAGGAACAATCCCCAGAAGATCAGCCGCTTCGCCTCCGGCTACTCTCGGGTGACGAGGTCCATCGCGATCGCGAGCAACACGAACGATACCGCGGCCGGAACGAGGAGACCGACGAGGCCGAAGAGGCTGAGCAGACCGAGGACCAGATCACCCGGATCGCTTCGCCGTCGACAAATTCGTATCGGCCGGGGCTTTGACGATGTTCCTCGTCAACGCAGTATCCGCCTCAGAAACAGCACCGACCGGATCTAGTTCCCGGTCCAGCGCAGTATCGCGAGTGTCCCCTCGAAGAGGGCGATCATCGTGAGCGTCACGATGATCGGCGCCATCCCGGTCGGATCGGGGCTGAACAGGAACGCGATCCCGAGGAACGACCCCCAGAAGATCAGCCGCTTCGCCTCCAGCCACTGCCGGGTGACGAGGTTCATCATGATCGCGAGCATGATGAAAAGCGGGATCTGGAAGACGATCGCCATGAACGCGAGCATGATGACGATCAGGTTGAACGTCTCCGCGAGTCCGAAGGCGATCGTCGCGGCGTCGGCGGTGTAGGTGGTGAAGTACGAGAAGATCGCGGGCAACACGAGGAAGTGCGCGAACGCGATCCCGACACCGCCTAAGATTAGGCTCGTCGGGACCGCCGCGAGGTAGTAGCGGCGCTCCGTCTCGTAGAGTCCCGGGCGCATGAACCGGTACGTCTCGTAGACGAACGCCGGGAGCCCGACCACGACGCCCGCGAGACCGGCCACCTTCAGGCGGGTGAGCGGGAGTTCGAGCGGGCCGTACAGCCGCGGGCGGTTCTCCAGCGGCGCCGGGATGTGGTAGCTCCAGAAGTAGTTGATCAGCTCCGTCGACTCGGTGACGACGACGAGCGTCGCCAGCCCGCCGATGAGGAAGACGACCGCGAGCCGGCGCATCATCTCCTCGATGTGCGCGGCCAGCGGCATCTCCTCGTCCGTCTCAGGCCCTTCGATACCCTCGAACGGCTCGTCCTCGACGGCCGTGGCGGCGTCGGCGGTCGGTGCGTCCGCGGTCGTCGCCGGCGTGCCGCCGTCGCCGAGGCTCTGGGCGTCGTCCGTCGCCGGGAGGCCGTCAGTCGACGGGTCGGCGGCGTCCGCGGAGCCGGTGGCCGCGGAGGCGGTCGAGTCGGCGTCAGCGGAGGCGGTCGAGTCGGCGTCGACCGCGGCGGGGTCCACCTCGGGTCCGACCTCTGCTTCGACCTCGGACTCGACGCTCTCGGACGCGGCGTCGACGGACTCGACGCTCTCGCCGCCCTCTCCGGCGGCGTCGCTCTCGGGTTCGCCCTCGTCGGTCGACCCGTCAGCGGCGGCCGAGTCGTCGTCGCGCGGCCGGTCCGAGTCGTCCATTCAGTTGCCCTACGCGACCGGGCGGTTATCAACCTTTTCGGATGGCTGCGTCGCGCGGGGGCGAAACCGGGTCTCGCGGCGGCGACGGAGCGACCGAAGCGGCGGCCTGGCCGGGCCCGGCGGGCTCGTAACTGCTCAACGGCCCCGCGACGGCTCGGCGGCCGGAGCGCCCGCGGTCGAAAAGGTTGATAACGGCGACGACCGTCGCCTTCCGTATGGCGAGCGCCCTCGACGAAGACACCCAGCAGTCGATCGCGGAGGGCCGCGAGACGGCGAAGGCGTTCCTTCGATCGATCCAGAAGGATCTCCAGAAGGTGTTCGTCGTCTTCCTCATCGGCTTCCTCGCGACGTTCTGGGCGCTCCGAACGTACATCTGGGACCGGCTGCGGGAGGTGACCGAGTCCAACATGAGCGCCGCCGTCGCCGAGGAGGCGGACATCATCGCGACGACCCCGTTCGAAGTGATCCTCCTCCAGGCGAAGATCGGGCTGATCGTGGGCGCGATCGCCGCGATCCCGCCGCTGATCTACGTCACCCGCGACGAACTCCGCGCTCGCGGTATGTGGCCGCAGTCGCCGATCGCCCGCTGGAAGCTCGCGCTCCTCGGACTGCTCGCCGCGGGGCTGTTCTCCGCCGGCGTCGCCTACGGCGTCTTCGCCTTCTTCCCGCTGATGTTCGGCTTTCTCGCGGAGTTCGGGCTGGAGGCCGACATCCAGCCCACCTACGGGATCGTGATGTGGACTGAGTTCATCGTCTTCCTCTCCCTCTCGTTCGGCCTCGCCGGACAGATGCCGATGGTCATCACCGGGCTGTCGTACGCCGAGATCGTCCCGTACGAGACGTTCCGCGACAAGTGGCGCTACGCGGTCGTCGCCATCTTCGTGTTCGGCGCCGTCTTCTCGCCGCCGGACCCGTTCACCCAGCTACTGTGGGCGTTCCCGCTGGTCGCGCTGTACGGCTTCAGCCTCTACCTCGCGAAGCTCGTCGTCACGGCGAAACGGAGCTCCGACCGGATCGACGTGCTCGGCGCCGTGCGGAACCACTGGAACGTCGTCGGGGGCGCGACCGTCCTCGGTGGCGCGCTCGTGTACGGCTTCTACGAGTACGGCGGTCGAACCGCGGTCAACGATCTGCTCCGGCTCGCGGGGAGCACGCGGCGGTTCCTCGAACCGGGCGCCGGGCTCGGCGTCGATCCGACGACCGCGCTCGGCGTCTACGCGGCCGCGTGGGCGATCGCGTTCGCGGCCGTCGCGACGCTGTGGGCGGTGTACACCGACCTCGACACCGCGAGCGCGGGCTACCGGTACGGCGACCCGACCGCCATCGACGTGGGCGAACTCGACGCCGCGGGCGTGCGGGCGGCCCCCGCGGACGCGTTCGCCGAGATGGGCGAAGAGGAGTCGCTCGCGCTCGCGCAATCCGCGATCGACGACGACGACCCGGAGAAGGCGCAGGCGATCCTCGACCGCTTCGACGAGGCGAACGAGGGGAGCGACGGCGACGCGGACGGCGACAGCGGCGAGGACGGGCTCGTCGGGAACGTCCAGAACCGGACCTCGCGGGCGAGTTCGACGTTCCTCGCGGAGCTCACCGACGGCAACGAGGAGGAGGCCGAAGACGACATCGGCGGCTACTACACGGACCTCAAGTTCATCTTCGACTCGCTGCGCACGCGGTCGTTCCGGATCGTCGCGGTGTTCGGCGCCGTGATGGCGGCCGCGTTCACGTGGCTGTACCTCGGCGGGCTCGGAACGGTCCGGGGCGACCTCGAACGGCGCGTGCCCGCGGAGGTCGAGGGCGGGATCAACATCATCACGCTCCACCCGGTCGAGGCGCTCATCTTCATGGTGAAGTTCTCGGTGATGCTCGGGATCTTCGCCGCGTTCCCCGTGGCCCTCTACTACGCGTGGCCCGCGCTCCGCGAGCGCGGCTTCGTCGCCGGGCGGCTCTATCAGGTGTACCTGTGGGCGGGCGCGCTCGGCGCCGGGATGATCGGCGGCTTCGCGCTCGGGTACGCGTACATCGCCCCCGGGATCATCGGCTGGCTCGTCACCGACGCGCGCCTCGCGGACATGGTCATCACCTACCAGGTGAGCGACTTCCTCTGGCTCGTCATCTACACGACCATCGGGATCGGCTTCCTCGCGGACATTCCCATCGCGATGGTCCTGCTGAACAACGCCGGCGTCCCGTACCGCGTGTTCCGCGCCCGCTGGCGCGAGGTGACGATCGGGATCCTGCTCGTCGCGGCCGTGTTCACCCCCGCCGACGTGATCACGATGTTCCTCGCGACGATCCCGTTGATGTTGGCGTACGGCGTCGGCGTCGGCGTCCTCTTCCTCGTCACCTTCGGGGGGCGGCGGGACCTCTCTCCGCCCGCGGAGTTCGTCGGGGAGTGAGTCCCCGCGCTCGGCGCGGCCGACGGCGAGAACGGGCGCTGCCGGTCCCCGCGACCGACGACTATTCCCGCGCGCGCCCGCAACGGACGAAGTGAAATGAGCAAGGACTACATCGAGGTCCGCGGCGCCGAGGAACACAACCTCAAGGACCTCGACGTCCGGATCCCGCGGGAGGAGTTCACCGTCGTCACCGGGCTCTCCGGCTCGGGGAAATCGTCGCTCGCGTTCGACACCGTCTACGCAGAGGGACAGCGCCGCTACATCGAGTCGCTGTCGGCGTACGCGCGCAACTTCCTCGGACAGATGGACAAACCGCAGGTGGAGTCCGTCGAGGGGCTCTCGCCGGCGATCTCGATCGACCAGAAGAACGCGGCGAACAACCCACGGTCGACGGTGGGGACCGTCACCGAACTCCACGACTACCTCCGGCTGCTGTACGCCCGGATCGGCACCCAGTACGACCCCGTCACGGGCGAGGAGGTCGGCGAGCAGTCCGCCCAGGACATGGTGAAGCAGATCCTCGACCTGCCCGAGGGCACGCGGGCGAAGATCGCCGCCCCGGTCGTCCGCGACCAGAAGGGCGCCTTCGAGGACTTATTCGAGGAGCTGGTGAGCGACGGGTACAGCCGCGTCGAGATCGACGGCGAGCCCGTCGATCTCACCCTCGACGACCCCGACCTCGACGAGAACTACGACCACACGATCGACGTGATCGTCGACCGCGTTCGGGTGGCCCCGAACGCGCGCTCGCGGATCACCGACTCGGTCGAGACCGCCCTCGAGGAGGCGGGCGGCGTCCTCAAGCTGATCGTCCCCGACCCGCCCGAGGACGTTCCCTTCGCGTCGAACGCGCGCTCGACGGGATCGCTCGCGGCCGACGCCGACGGCGACGACCGCCTCGTCGTCGAGTTCTCCGAGGAGCTGGGCAACCCCAACTCCGACGTGCAGTTCTCCGCGATCGAGACGCGCTCGTTCTCCTTCAACAGTCCGTACGGCGCCTGCCCGGAGTGCGAGGGGATCGGCTCGACGAAGGAGGTCGACGAGGACCTCGTCGTCGAGGACCCCTCGAAGCCGCTGAAGCACGTGTTCGAGCCGTGGAGCTACGACCGCACCTACTACTCGCGCCAGCTCGACAACGTCGCGGAGCACTTCGGCGTCGACCTCGACACGCCCTTCGAGGAGCTCAACGAGTCGATCCGGCGGCAGTTCCTCTACGGCACCGACGGGATGGTCCACTTCGAGTGGACGACGAAGAACGGCACGCGCGAGAAGACGGAGCGCTTCGAGGGCGTCATCCCCAACTTGGAGCGCCGCCACGTCGAGACCGACTCCGAGCGCGCCCGCGACCACATCGAGGAGTACATGGCCGTGACCACCTGTCCCGAGTGCGAGGGCACCCGACTGAAGGAGCAGTCGCGGCACGTCCTCGTCGCCGGCACGTCGATCACCGAGGTGAACGAGCTGTCGATCGCCGACGCCCGCGAGCACTTCGAGGGAATGGAGGCGGAGCTGAACGAGCGCGAGACGACGATCGCCGAGGAGATTTTAAAAGAGATCCGCGCGCGGCTCGGCTTCATGGAGGAGGTCGGGCTGGAGTACCTCACGCTCGACCGCGAGGCGTCGACGCTGTCCGGCGGCGAGAGCCAGCGCATCCGGCTCGCGACGCAGGTCGGCTCCGGACTGGTGGGCGTCCTCTACGTCCTCGACGAGCCCTCCATCGGCCTCCACCAGCGCGACAACGACCGTCTGCTCGACACGCTCGAAGGGCTCCGCGACCTCGGCAACACGCTGCTCGTCGTCGAACACGACGAGGAGACGATGCGGCGCGCCGACGAGATCATCGACATGGGCCCCGGCCCCGGCAAGCGCGGCGGCGAGGTCGTCGCGCAGGGCGACTTCGACGAGGTGGTCGGGACCGACGAGTCGGTGACCGCCGACTACCTCGCGGGCCGGAAGTCGATCCCGGTGCCCGACGAGCGGCGCGAGCCAGACGGCGAACTCGTGGTGACGGGCGCGCGCCAGCACAACCTGAAGGACCTCGACGTGCCGATCCCGCTCGGCACGTTGACGACCGTCACCGGCGTCTCCGGCTCGGGGAAGTCGACGCTCGTCAACGACATCCTCTACAAGGGGCTGGCGCGAGAGATGAACGACAACACCTCGGTCGATCCCGGCGCACACGACGCGATCGAGGGGCTCGACGGGGTCGAGACGGTGCGGCTCATCGACCAGTCGCCGATCGGGCGGACGCCGCGGTCGAACCCCGCGACGTACACGGACGTGTTCGACCACGTCCGAGAGCTGTTCGCGGAGACGAAGCTCTCGAAGCGCCGCGGCTACGAGAAGGGCCGCTTCTCGTTCAACGTGAAAGGCGGCCGCTGTGAGGAGTGCGGCGGGCAGGGGACCGTCAAGATCGAGATGAACTTCCTCTCGGACGTGTACGTCCCCTGCGAGGAGTGCGGCGGCGCCCGCTACAACGACGAGACGCTCGACGTGGAGTACAAGGGGAAGACCATCGCCGACGTGCTCGACATGAGCGTCGCGGAGGCGTACGACTTCTTCGAGAGCCACCGCGGGCTCGAACGCCGCCTGAAACTGCTGAAGGACGTGGGGCTCGGCTACATGGAGCTGGGCCAGCCCTCCACCACCCTCTCGGGCGGCGAGGCGCAGCGCGTCAAGCTCGCCGAGGAGCTCGGCAAGCGCGCGACCGGCGACACGCTCTACCTGCTCGATGAGCCGACGACGGGGCTCCACAAGGAGGACGAGCGCAAGCTGATCGACGTGCTCCACCGCCTCGTCGACGCCGGCAACACCGTGGTCGTCATCGAACACGAGCTCGACCTCGTGAAGAACGCCGACCACGTGATCGACCTCGGCCCCGAGGGCGGCGACGGCGGCGGCGAACTCGTCGCGAGCGGTACCCCCGAGGAGATCGCTCGGGAAGACGCCTCGCACACCGGGCGCTACCTCCGCGACATGCTGCCCGACGTGGACCTCGACGGCCCCCGCGACGACCGTCGGAAGCCTGCGGTCGCGGACGACGACTGAGCGGCGTCTGTGGCGGCTTTCGGGGCGAAATTGGGAAAAGAACTTTTGCTCGACATCGCTTGACACACGGTCATGGAACGACGGTCGTTCCTCTCCGTTGGCGGCGCAGCGGTCCTCGCGCTCGCGGCCGGGCGCTCCTCCACCGCCGACGACGCCGGCGGTCCCGCGACGGCGGTCGAGGCGTACTACCGGCGGGCGAGCGCGAGCGAAGACGCAGAGGCGTTCGCGGCGGACGTTCCGCCGCTCGCGCACCCCGTCTCCCCGCTCTCGACGCTCGCCGAGGACGTGCCAATGGCGTTCGACACCACGGTGAGACAGGAACTCGCCGACGCCGCGGTCGTCGAGGAGAACGTCTCGGCCGACCGGATCCGCTCGATATCCGGATTCCTGTCGGCCTCGCTCACCGACGAGGAGCTGGAGTCGATCGCCGCGGAGAACGCGGTCGTCTCGGCGACCGTCGTCGGTGGCGACGGGGGCGAGTTCGAGCGTCGGTGGCTCGTCGCGACCGACGACGGCGAGTGGGGCGTCGTGTGGCCCGGCGAACCGGAGGGACCGGTGACAGTCGTCAGGGAGTACTACCGGCGGGCGGGCGAGGCCGAGAGCGCGGCGGCGTTCGCCGACGACGTCTGGGAGCTCTCGCACCCCGCGTCGCCGCTGGGCGAGGTGGCGGCGGACGTGCCGGGCCTCTTCGACGGCGCGCGGCGTCAGGGGCTCGTCGAGGCCGCCGTCGTCGCCGAGGACGTGGACGCCGAGCGCGTCCGGAGCGTATCGGACTTCTTCGCCGGAGCCGCGGACGACGAGACGATCGAGACCGTCGCCGCGGAAAACGCGGTCGTCTCGGTGACAGTCACCGACGGCGACGGCGACGAGTTCGAACTGGAGTGGCTCGTCGCGACCGCGGACGGCGAGTGGCGGCTCGTCTGGCTCTGAGGGTGCGATCGTAACCGGGACGACGCGGCGCCGAGACCGTCGCGTTACCCCGCCGTCGGCCGACGGCCGGGCGATCCGACGGCTCTCGCAACGACGAGGAGCGCGATCAGGTCGACGGTGAGCGCCGCGATGGCGCCGAAGCGGAACAGGATCAAGAGACCCAGTACCGCCACGGCGAGCCCGACGGCCGCGCGACGGGCGCGGTCACGGTCGGGGAGCAAGCGGGACACCTGAGCGCCGACGCCGACCTGCGCCGCGAAGAGGAGGACGCCGAACGGGGACACGGCTGGCATACGGCTCGATTCCGACCGAGCCTGTATGAATATGTCGGCGGGGCGACGAACGCCCGGACGGGGCGTGGGTCGGGGCGACCGCCTCGCGGCGGTGTCGGAGCGGCCGAGGCGACCCCCGCGACCCGCATCTTGATGCCGCGGCGCGCCGTCGCCCCGGTCATGCGAGAGATCACGACGGACGACGTCCCGGAAGCGCTCGGCCCGTACTCGCAGGCGATCGTCTCGGGCGACATGGTCCACGTCTCCGGGAAGACGGGCGTGGACCCCGACACGGGGGAGGCGCCCGACTCGGTCGGCGAACAGACGACGCAGACGCTCGAAAACGTCGCCGCGATTCTGGAGGCGGCCGGGACGACCCCGGACGCGATCGTGTCGGCGACCGTCTACCTCACCGACATGGACGACTACGACGCGGTGAACGAGGCGTACCGGTCGTTCCTCTCGGAGCCGTACCCGGCGCGGACCTGCGTCGAGGTGTCTCGGCTCCCCGCGCCGCTCGACGTCGAGATCACGGTCACGGCGGAGCTCGACGGCGGCGACTGATACGGTCGTGCGAAAGTATTTCCCAATATAGTCGTATTCTATAGTAATGGGTCGGTTGGACGGAATCACTCTGGAAGAACTTCACGAGCTACGTGAGCAAACAGCGGGAGAGATCCCGCGAGAACGTGTTCTCGCGGCGATCGGCCGAAAGCAGGGAGACAATCTTGACACACTCGCTGGACGCCATG
>NZ_NEWI01000113.1:0-8897 GCF_002135005.1 Halorubrum sp. SD612
GGATCTGGGTGTTCTCCTGGATGTAGGAGACGAACTCCGAGGAGCCGCGCGGCATGACGAGGTCGACGCGGTCGTCGAGTTCGAGCAGGCGGTCGACCTCCTCGTGCGCCTCGATGAGCGCGGCCCAGCCGTCGGGCAGGTCGGCGGTCGCCTCAACGATCGCCTCGTACAGCACGCGGTTCGACTCGCTGGCCTCGCTGCCTCCTTTGAGGACGACGGCGTTGCCGGACTTCAACGCGAGCGCCGCGATCTGGACCAGGGCGTCGGGCCGCGACTCGAACACGGTCGCGACGACGCCGATCGGCACGGCGACCCGGTACAGCTCCAAGTCCTCGTCGAGCTCGCGCGCCGCGAGCGTCTCCCCGAGCGGGTCGTCCTGTGCGGCGACCGACTCGACCATCGAGGCGATCTCCTCGATCTTCGTCTCGTCGAGCTTCAGGCGGTCGACTAAGGCCTGCGTGTACTCCCCCTCGGCGAGCATCCGCTCCGCCTCCTCGACGTCGACCGCGTTCGCGTCGAGTATCTCGGACTCGCGCTCGCGGATCGCGTCGGCGATCGACCGGAGCGCCTCGTTCCGCGTCGCCTCGTCGGCGTTCGCGAGCCGGAGCGCGGCGCGTTCGGCCCGCCGGGCCAGCTCGTCGGTGTCGGCCTCCACGTCGGTGTCCGGTTCCGTGTCGGTGTCACTCATCGTCGTCACCAGTCTCTGGCATGAATAGCGTGCCCGTCGGCTTACCCGCTACGATCCGCGCTAACACGTCGCGCTCGGCGGAGCCCGCGATGATCGCTGGGATCCCGTTGCGGCTCACGTCGTGGGCGCCCTCCACTTTCGTGCGGATCCCGCCGAAGTCGGTCGCGGTGCCGTCGCCGACGATCTCGCGGAGCCGCTCGTAGCCGTCGTCGACCGCCTCGATTAGCTCGGCGTCCGCGTCGCGCTTCGGATTCCCGGTGTAGACGCCGTCGACGTCGGTGAGCGTCACGAGGAGGTCGGCGTCGAGACCGATCGCGATCGACGCCGACAGCATGTCGTTGTCGCCGATCCGGAGCTCGTCGGTCGCCACCGCGTCGTTCTCGTTGACCACGGGGACGACGCCCCACGACAGCAGCTTCTCGACGGTGTTGGTGAAGTTGTCGAACCGCTCCGGCGCGTCGAGGTCCGTGCCCGTCACGAGGATCTGCGCCACGTCCTGGTCGAACCGCTCGAAGCTCTGCGTGTAGTGGCGCATCAACAGCCCCTGTCCGACCGTCGAGAGCGCCTGGCTCTCGGCGATCGAGTCGACCCCGTCGCGCGACTCCGGTCCCACGTCGAGCCGTCCGGTGCCGGCGCCGACCGCCCCCGAGGAGACCAACACGACCTCGGTGCCGCGCTCGCGGAGGTCCATCACGTCGGCGACGAGCTTGTCGAGCTTCACGCGGTCGAGCCGGGAGTCCGCGTCGGTCAGGGAGTTCGTTCCGGCCTTGACGATCACCCGGTCCGCGCCGGCCGCCTCCCGCCGAGCGGCCTCAACGCGCTCGGGGTCTGCCGTGCCGACTCGCTCGACGCTCGCGTCCTCAGGCATCGTCGAAGGCCTCGGCGAGCTCTCGGGAGCGACGCTCCGCGGCCGCGACGGCGTCCTCGACCGCCTCGTCGGCGTCGCTGTCCCAGAGCACGTCCATCCCCTCGATCGTCGTCCCGTTGGGCGAGCAGACCGCGTCGATCAGCTCGTCGACGCTGCGGTCGTCGCGCAACACCGTCTCTGCGGCGCCCTTGAACGTCTGGGCGGCCAGCGTCTCCGCCTGCTCGGGGTCGAGTCCGCTGTCGATCCCGCCCTGCTTCATCGCGTCGATCAGGTAGAAAGCGAACGCGGGGCCGCTGCCGTTGACGGCGGTCGAGACGTGCATCAGCGACTCGTCGACCTCGACGAACTCCCCGACCGCGTCGAGCATCTCGCGGACCTCGTCGGTGAGGCCCGCGTTCGTCGCCGCCGCGGCCATGTCGCCCGTCTCGGCGGCGAGGTTGGGCATGATCCTGACGACCGGCGCGTCCGTGCGCTCGGCGACGAACTCGCGGGGGAGCCCCGCCGCCAGCGTCACGAGCTGCTGGTCCGCCCGGAGGTCGAGGTCGTCGAGAACCGCCGGCGCCACGTCGGGCTTCACCGCGAGGACGACGATGTCGGCGTCGCGCGCCGCCGCCACGTCCCCGGTCGTCTCGTCGACGGCGTCTTCGATCGCGGCGAGCGCCTCGAGGTCGAGGTCGATCGCCGTGAGGTGGTACCCCTCCGCGCGGGCAAGCCCCCTGAGCAGGGCGCCGCCCATGTTCCCGCAGCCGATAACGCTCACACGAGTCATTTGGCTCTACGGAGTCGACCGGAGGACATACCAACTGCGGTTTTCGCAAGTTTCCGCGAACGGCCGCCGATCGGCCGCTCCGGACCGCTCAAACGAGATCCGCGTACAGCGAGCGGTACCGGTTGGCGATCGCGTCGAGCGAGAACTCCTCACTTCGCGCCGCGGCGTTGGCACCGAGTCCCGCCCGGCGGTCGGCGTCGCGGAGCTCGTCTAGCGCGTTGACGAAGCCCTCGACGTTGTCTCCGGGGGCGTCGGTGACGTCCGCGCTCGCGGCGCCGTCTCCACCGCCCTCGCTGCCCATCTTCAGACATTCCTCGCCGTCTTCCAGCCACGAGAACGTCTCGATGTCGCGCACGACGAGGGGTTTCCCGGCCGCCATCGCCTCCAGCAGCGCGATCCCCTCGTTCTCCTCGTGGGTCGGGAAACAGAACACGTCGCCCGCGGCGTACGCGCCTCGGATGTCGTCGACGAACCCCGTGAACGTACAGTTCGACGGCGCCTCGTCGATGAGCCGCTTCGTCTCGCGGCCCTTCAGCGATCGGTCGACGTGGCCGAACCACGCGAAGTCGACGTCCGGCATCCGATGGGCCGTCTCGACGAACGTCTCTAACCCCTTCCGCTTGATCACGTGGCCGACCATGAACACCGTCGGCGGGTCGAGGTCGTAGCGCTCGCGGTACTCCGCTTCCAGCGACTCGAAGCCGTCGAGCTTCTCGCGGTCGACCCCGTTCGAGACGACCGTCGTCGGCACGTCCGCGTACCCGCGGATCACGTCGCGGTTGTACTCGGAGGGACAGACGAGCCGGTCTGCGAGCCCGTACGCGCGCCGGAGGTACGGCTTCAGCGGTCGCGCGAGCGCGTTCGTGAACCGGAAGCTGTCGCCGAAGTCCTCGGCGGTGACGTGGGTGTGCGCGACGACGGGCACGCCCGCCTTCCGGGCGCGCCGCGCGTACCAGACCGAGCGCGGGCCCATCAGATTGAGGTGGAGTACGTCGGCGTCCAGCGTCGGCTCCGGGGTGTACTCGATCCCGACCCGGTCGAACATCTTGCGCTGGTGGTCGACGGACGCGGCCATCCCGCCGGTGACGTGCTCCTCGAACTCGAAGTAGTGGCTGACCTTCATCGGAGACACCGGCGGTGGACCCGGTTGGAGCCGATCACTCGACTTCCAGCCACGGGACCTCCATCAGCGCGGGGATGTACGTCTCGATGTGGTGTTCCCAGACGCCCTCCTCGCCGAACGCCTCGCCGTGGTCGGCGGTGACGACGACGTCGCCGTCGAGTTCCTCGACGAGCTCCGAGACGCTCTCCAAGGCGATCCGGAGGTTCTCCTCGTACATCGACAGCGCGGTCACGCGCGTGCCGTCCGTCACGAGGTCCTTCGGGTCGAGTTCGAGCCACAGCCCTGCCTTCTGGGCGAACTCGCTGTCGTCCAGCCGGCTCTCGATCTTCGGCCGGACGGTGTCGCTGAGCGAGGAGAGCAGTCCGCCGTCGTCGTCGCCGCCGTCGCTCGCCTCCTCTTCCCCCTGCTCTCTGATCCCCTTCTGGATCTGCTTGAGCTTCTGCCCCTTCCCGCGGGAGAGGTAGGGAGCGTGCGGCTGCATGTAGTGGAGGACGGTGCGGTCGGCGCGCTCGACCGCGTCGAGGTTGTTCCGGTACGCCCGGGTGAGCCCCTCCGGCGGGACGGTGCCGAGATCGTCGTCCCACTGGGTCTTCCAGACGTCGTGGATGTCGCTGATGTGCTCGGAGGCGGTCCACTCGTAGTCGCAGCTGGCGCCCCACTTGAGCTCGTTCAGCGGGATCCCGAGGTCGTTGATGAACGGGTTCCCGGAGAAATACGCGATGTCGTGTTTGCCCGTGAACGTGCGGTAGGCCCACTCCGGCGTCGACGACCCGACGCTCTCGCGCTTTTCGAGCGTCCCGTCGAGGTACTCGTCGTACACGTCGGCGAACACGTCGTACCGGCACGCGTCGAGCACCAGACAGTAGTCCCAGTCCGACTCGAGGAACCGCTGATCTTCCATTGGGTGAGTCGTCGGCCCGCCGGTACGTATGTATTCCCATTCGGCGCCTCCGGGGTCGAGAGGGCCGCGCGGCGGCCGCGAAGCAGACGTTTCAAGTTCGCTACCGACCCACCCCGTCTATGGAAGGCCCACAACGGCGCGCGCTAATCTTGGGGGCTGGCGGCGCGGTCCTCCTCCTCGCGGTGCTTTTCGTCGTCGTCGGGGTCGATCGCGTCGTCGACGCGCTCGTCCGCGCCGACCCGGCGCTCGTCGCCGCGGCCGCCGGACTGGGGCTCTGCTGGCTCGCCGCGTGGAGCCTCATGCTGCGCGCGGTGTTGGGCGCGCTCGACGTCGAGATGTCCGTCCCGACCGCGTTCCTCGTGTACAGCGGCGCCGCGTTCGCCAACAACGTCACCCCGTTCGGGCAGGCCGGGGGCGAGCCGGTCGCCGCCGCGCTCATCTCGAGGGTGGGCGAGGCGCGCTACGAGACGGGGCTCGTCGGCATCGCGAGCGTCGACGTGCTCAACGTCGTCCCCTCCGTCTCGCTCGTGTTCCTCGGCGTCGGGTCGTACGCGGCCACCACCGCGGTCGGCGACCGCGTCGGGTTCGCCGTCGCGAGCGCGGTCGGCCTGATCGCCGCGATCGTCACGGCGATCGCCTTCATCTGGCGCTACCGCACCGCCGTCGTCGACCGCGTCCCCGGCGCTGTCAGGCCGTTCCTCGGGCGGTTCGAGCGTTTCGACGCCGAAACGATCGAGGCGGGGCTCGCCGACCGGCTGGGGAACTTCTTCGCCGACATCGAGCGCGTCGGCACGGACCGGCGGCGGCTCCTCGGCATCGTCGCCCTCTCGCTCGTCGGGTGGCTGTTTCAGGCGGCCGCGCTCACCGTCGCGTTCGCCGCGGTCGGGCACCCGGTCTCGCCGTTGATCCCCGTCTTCGTCGTCCCGCTGTCGTACGTCGCGGGCGCGACGCCGCTCCCGGGCGGACTCGGCGGCATCGAGGCCGCGCTCGTCGGCCTCCTCGTGCCCACGACCGGGGTCGCCGCGTCCGCGATCACCGCCGCGGTCCTTGTCTTCCGCGGCGCGGTCTACTGGCTCCCGATGGTGATCGGCGGCGCGTCGGCCTCCGCCCTCGGGGTCAAGGCGTTCGAGTAGCGCGGGTCGTCACGGCCGATCCGTCCGTCTGCGCACCGCCGCGCCGGCGACGAATGCCGCGCTCCCGAGCGTGAGAGCGACCACGAGAGCGACGACCGGGCCGATCCGGAGCCCGGTCAGCAGTTCGGCGCGGGGACGCAGAGCGACGACGGACGGACGCGGGACCGCGTACCCGCCGTCGCCGAGCGTATCGCGGCGGGCGAGCGCAGCGAGCGGCGGGACGACGAAGACCCAGACGGTCGCGAGGAAGACGGCTCCCCAGCCCACGAGGAGGCCGCCGCGACGTCGTCCGGCGTCCCCGGCTGCGCCGACCGCGACGGCGATGAGGGCCGCCCAGAGGGGATAGCGTCCGGCGGCTCCCGTCGGCTCCCACGGGAGGACGACGAGGAGCGAGGCGGAGACGAACGCGGCCGCGACGACGCCGAGGGCGCGTTTCGGCGTCCGATCGGTGCTGAGGAGGAGGGTCCGGGAGACCATATCGGGGTCTCGGAGCGAGCGCACAAAAACGGCGGGTGCGGCTTCGCCCGGAGTACCACCGTCTCAGAAGAAGAGCCACAGCACGAGCAGCACGTACAGCGTCACCAGAGCGATGATCGTCAGGCGGATGAGGATGTTGACGCTGAACACGAGCCCGTTGTAGTCATTTTTCAGCAGCTTCACCGGCTCCGTCCGTCGGCTCGCGAACCCCACGGTCGCGGGCGCGACGTCGTCGACGGCGCGGTCGACCGCGCGCTCGATGGCGTCGAGGTCGGACTCGCGCATGTTGGCCAGCTCGTGGATCGACGCGTGGGTGTCCGTCGAGAAGGGGATAACGGCGTCGAACTCGTCGCGGCACGCGTCGGCGGTCGCCCGCACGTCCGGGGTGAGGCCGTTCGTGTCGACGCCGATCCAGAGCACCTCCTGTCCGTCGACGGACTCGACCATCGCCAGCGCGTTCTGTGCGGTCCGCGTCACCGCGAAACCGGCGGCGTAGCCGTCGGCGAGGTCGGCCGTCGCGAGCCGGTCGCGGAAGTCGTCGAACGCGCGCTTCAGCCGGTCGGCCTCGGCGGAGCCGTACTGTATCTCCACCTCGGGGCCGTTCTGGATGTCGTGTCTGTGCTGGTCGATCAGCAGCACCTCGTCGTGGTCCACGTCGCGCATGAACACGCCGGTGTCGTAGTCGTCGATCCCCTCGCCGTGGAGGACGATCACCTGCCGGTCGCCGATCCGTCGGCCGTGGAACCTGACGTCCGCGTACCCCTCCCGCTCGCCGTACGACTCGGTGACGAGCCGCGAGACTCGCTCCGTCCGGTCCGGGTCCGCGACCGCGTCGAGGATCCGCTCCGCGTCCGCCGGGTCCGAGAGGTCCTCCTTGTGGGTACACGGGACGTGGAAGAAGAAGCCGGCGTCGCCGTCCGCGGCGGCTCCGCCGTCGGCCGCGACCGCGGCGCGGTCGGTCGCGCCGTCCTCGCCCTCCCGAGCGCCGTTCAGCGCGTCGATCAGGTTCCCGCTCAGCTGGCCGCCGCCGAACCCGCCGAGCGGACCGGGGTGGACCCACGGCGCCGCGACGGTGAGCCGGTCCCCGTTATCGACCGCGAACGTCTCGACCGCGGGGCGGGCCTCGACGCCCAAGTCGAGCGACTCGCGGTCGTTCCGGAGCAGTCCGGAGGTGAGCGCGAACGCGGAGACGTCGGTGTTGCTCCGGATCAGGTAGTCGACGACGAGGAGCACCAACACGAGGAACCCGGCCGCGATGAGCAGCGACGCGAACGCGAACACGTGGCGGTACGTCGAGAAGCCGAGCTCGCTCCCGCCCAGCGCGTAGAAGGCGGCGATGAGCAGGGCCGGCTCGGCGAGCGACGCGAGGAGGATCCGGTCGGAGCGGTCGATCCCCGTCGAGACGACGAGCACCAGGATGTTGAGCAGGTACAGCGTGATGAAGCTCAGCCAGATGATGCTCCACGCGTTCCCGACGTTGTCCGCGCCGGAGAGCACGAGCGCGTACACGAACAGGACGAACTGCGAGGTGAGCGCGAGGAAGTAGCTCCACGGCCGCGGGTAGCCGTCGAGGACGCGGGGGAACAGCTCCGCGGCGACGACGAACGGGACGAGGAAGATGAGGACCGCCACCGGCACGATCCGCGACGGGTCCAGAGCGAACGGCGTGAAGACCGTTATCGCCGCGACCGTGGCGACGCCGTACACCCCGCTCAGAAGGACGAGCGCGGCGGCCTGAACCCGGAGCCGCGGCACCGAGAACACGAGCCGCTGGAAGGCGTCGACGTTGTCCGCGCCCATCTAGCCGGTCACCCCGTAGATCGATTCGAGCTCGTCGACGGTCTGCTCCACCGAGAACCGCTCGACCGCCGCGCGGGTGTCCCTGTCGCCGTCGAGGCAGTCGCGGACCGTGCGCTCCATGTCGTCGAGGTCGTCCAGCGTGAACCGCGCGCCGTTCTCCGGACCGATCGTCTCGTCGAACGGCGCCACGTCGGCGGCCGCGACCGGGGTGCCGCAAGCGTTCGCCTCCAGCGTCGAGAGCCCGAGCGTGTCGCAGGTCGAGGCCGTGACGAAGACGTCGAGCGCGGCGTAGAAGTCGGGGAGTTCCTCCCGCGGGAGGAAGTCGTGGAACCGGACGTTCGCCGGGGCGTCCGCCTCCAGCTCCGCCCGGACCGGCCCTTCGCCGACGAGTTCGAACCGCGCCTCGGGGAGCCGCGCCGCGAGCCGGAGAATCTCGTCGACGTTCTTCTTGCGGGTCATCCGACCGCTGTACCCGACGACGGGCCGGTCGTCTCCGTTCGGTCCCCCGTCGGCCGCCAGCGAGTCCGCGCCGGCGTTCTCGCGGGGGCGGAACCGGTCCATCTCGATGCCGACCGGGAGCCGGTACGGCTTCACGTCGCGGCGGATCCGCGAGGTCGAGGCGGTGACGCAGTCGAACGCGTTCAAAAAGCGGTTCTCGTAGGCGACGTACGCCCGTCCCGCGAGCGCGGCGAGCCGTTCGGACTTGAGCCCTTGGACGAAGTAGTCCTCCACGGGGGTGTGATGGGTGTACACCGAGGTGGCGCCGTACCGCTTCGCGTACCGGAGCCCCATCAACCCAGTCGACGCCGGGCCGTGACAGTGGACGACGTCGAGGTCGGGGAGCGTCGAGAGGCGGCGGTAGGTGGGGAAGCGGTACTGCCGGTAGAACGGGTTCGGCAGCGAGCGGACCGGGATCTCGCCGTCGTCGGGCTCGTGGCTGCTCGCGGGGTAGACGACGTACACGTCGTGGCCCCGCGCTTCGAGGCGCTCGCGCCACGCCTGTATGGTGTAGGTGACGCCGTCGATCCCGGGGAAGTAGCTGTCTGTGAAGAAGCCGATGTTCATGGTGGCGTCTGTCGGTCGTGCGGTCGCGGTCGGCCGCGGCCGCCGGGGCGGACTCGGCGCGGAGGGGACGAGC
>NZ_NEWI01000114.1:0-8557 GCF_002135005.1 Halorubrum sp. SD612
CCGCGACCGTCTCCGGGAGGCGCTCGAGAACGACCCCGTCGACGTGGTGTACCGCGTCGCGTCCGACAGTGAGCCGCAGTGGGTCCACGAGCGTGGCCGGGCGACCGAACGCGGCGACGTGGCGGGGAAGAGGTACCCCGCCGACGAGCGCGTCGAGCGCCGCAAACGGCTGGAACGACAGCGCGAGCGGCTGTAGCGTCGCGACCGCCAGACGCGAGGTGCTCCCGTTCCTCGAGACCGTCACGCACCACTGTAAGCCCCGCGACCTGACCGTCGCGATGGCGGCCGCATACGACCTCGACGAGGCGGGCGTCGCCTTCGTTACCGGCTCCGGCGAGTCGACGAACAAGGTCGCGTCGATCGTCGAGGACGCGCAGGCCCGCCGCGAGGAACTGATCGAGGAGCACGCGGACGGCGCCTTCGCGCACGCCGCGGCCGACCGCCGAGACGACGAGAGCGACTCGGGCGCGGCCGACGACCCGGACCGCGACGGCTCCGAGGCGACCGCCGACGGGAGCGACCAGCGCGACTCGGCGGACGGCGCGGCCGCTGACGAAGCGGCCGACGAGGAGGAAGACGACGATCAGGCCGGGCTGACCGACTTCATGTGAGCCGGTCTCGGGGGGTAGTTCACCGGTTCCCGCTGCCGCTGAGGGGAGACGAACTCGGCCCCGAACCGCCGTCGCTCACGCCCGCAGGCTCGATCGCATCCACGCGGCAGAACTCGAACCGCGCGCCGCCCTCCCGGCCCTCCGTCACCGAGACGGTCCACCCGTGCGCCTCGGCGATTCGCTCGACGATGGCGAGCCCGAAGCCCGTCCCGTCCTTCGCGGTGGTGTGTCCAGCATCGAAGACGGCGTCTCGCTGGTCGGGGTCGATCCCGGGCCCGTCGTCAGCGACGTAGAACCCCTCGCGCGTCCGCCCGACCCGGACGCGGACCGCGGCCTCGTCGGGGTCCGAGGGAGTGCCGTCGGCCTGCGACCCCGCTCCCGAGGCGAACGTCCTCGGCGCGCCGCGCTCGTCTGGGTCCGACTCGTCGCCGCCGGTGCCGGCCGAGCCGGGTTCGTCCGAGGTCCCGTGTTCGATCGCGTTGCGGAAGAGGTTCTCGAGCGCCTGTCGGAGTCGGTCCGCGTCCGACCGGATCGTCGGGAGCGGTGCGTCGACGACGAGCGCGGCGTCGGCCGGTCGGCCCGTCGTCCGCCACGCGCTCTCGACGACCGACCGCAGGTCGGTCGGCTCGGTCGCCTGAACCGTTTTCCCCTCGCGCGCCAGCGTCAGGACGTCGCCGATGAGGTGGTCCATGCGGTCGAGGGCGTCGAGGGCGCGGTCCAGCTGCTCCGTCGACGCGTCGCCGTCGAGGTCGTCAGCCAGTTCGATGTTTCCGACCGCGACGGAGAGGGGGTTCCGGAGGTCGTGGCTCACGACGCTCGCGAACTCCTCCAGCCGCTCGCGCTGTCGTTCCAGCCGTTTGCGGCGCTCGACGCGCTCGTCGGCGGGGAAGAGGTACCCCGCCACGTCGCCGCGTTCGGTCGCCCGGCCACGCTCGTGGACCCACTGCGGCTCACTGTCGGACGCGACGCGGTACACCACGTCGACGGGGTCGGTCTCGAGCGCCTCCCGGAGACGGTCGCGGTCCTCGTCGGCCACGCAGTCGAGCCAACCGCCGTCCGGCCGCTCCGGGGCGTGGACCCGCGGATCGTCTCCCGCCTCGATCACGAACCGAGAGGGGTCCCCCTCGGGTCGGCGGTAGGCGATCCCGGGCCGTCGCTTCATCGGTCGTGACACGTGTCAACCAGATTACTCGGTCCACATAAACATTACTCAACTATCACTTGTCATACACTGAGATCAAGTCAAAATAACACGAAAAAATCGATCGCGGAAGCGGAACCGCCGAGAGACCTTTGTCGCGTCCGCCGATTGATCGCCGTATGCGCGCTGCGATCCTTCGAGACCACGGGGAGCCGCTCGCGGTTCGCGAGCTTCCCGACCCCGAACCGCAGCCCGACGGCGCCGTCGTCCGCGTGGAGGCCTGCGGCGTCTGCCGCAGCGACTGGCACGCGTGGGCCGGTCACGGGGAGTGGGCGGACGACCGCGTCCCGCGCGGCCAAGTGCTCGGCCACGAGCCGGCCGGCGAGGTCGTCGCGGTCGGCGACGAGGTCGACCGGTTCCGCCCGGGCGACCGCGTGGTCGTCCCCTTCTCGCTCGGCGACGGGACGTGCCCCCACTGCCGCCGCGGGGCCGGCAACGTCTGCGAGGACGGCCGCGCGCTGGGGTTCGAGGCCGCCGCCCCGGGCGCGTTCGCGGAGCGAGTGGCGGTGCCGGCCGCCGACTACAACCTCGTCGGGCGCCCCGCCTGGCTCGGCGCGACCGCGGCCGCGGCGCTCGGCTGTCGGTACATGACGGCGTACCACGCGCTCGCCGAGCGCGCGAACGTCAGCGGCGGCGACGCGGTCGCCGTCCACGGCTGCGGGGGCGTCGGCCTCTCCGCGGTCCAGATCGCCGCGGCGCTCGGCGCGCGCGTGATCGCGGTCGACATCGACGACGCGGCCCTCTCGCTCGCTCGCGAGCTCGGCGCCGACGAGAGCGTGAGTCCGGGGTCGCTGCCGGAGGAAAGTTCGGTCCCCGAGCAAATCCGCGACCTCACCGACGGCGGCGCCGACGTCTCGCTCGACGCTCTGGGGATCGCCGAGACCTGTCGGAACTCCGTCCGGTCGCTGCGTCCCCGAGGCACCCACGTCCAAGTCGGGCTCACGACGGACGCCGAACGCGGCGAGGTGTCGCTCCCGACCGACTGGATGACCCGGTGGGAGATCTCGTTCCTCGGCTCGCGCGGGATGCCGCCGACGAGCTACCCGGACCTGTTCGTGCTGATCGAGTCGACGGGGATCGACCCCGGCGCCCTGGTCGCTCGCGAACTGTCACTGCCGGAGGTGTCGGGCCGGCTCGCGGCGATGGACGAGTACGAGGTGGCGGGCGTGGAGGTCGTTACCGAGTTCTGAGCGCGGCCTACAGCAGTCGCGAGAGGAACTGTTGACCGCGGTTCGTCGACGGCTCGTCGAAGAAGGACCGCGTCTCGGTCCGCTCAACGACTCGGCCGTCGGCCATCAAGACGATCCGGTCGCCGACCTCGCGGGCGAAGCCCATCTCGTGGGTGACGAGGACCATCGTCATCCCGTCGGCCGCGAGTCCCTCGATCACGTCGAGCACCTCGCCGACGAGCTCGGGGTCCAACGCGCTCGTCACCTCGTCGAACAGCATCACCCGCGGCTCCATCGCGAGCGCGCGGGCGATGGCGACGCGCTGCTGCTGGCCGCCCGAGAGCGCGCCCGGGTGCGACTCGGCCTGATCGGCGAGCCCGACCCGGTCGAGGAGGTCGGACGCGGCCCGCTTCGCCTCGCCCTCCGGCTCGCCTTTCACCTTCTCCGGGGCGAGCGCGACGTTCTCCAGCGCGGTCTTGTGCGGGAAGAGGTTGAACGACTGGAACACCATCCCGATCTGCTGTCGGATCTCGTTGACGTCCGTCTCGATCACGGACCGGCCGTCGAGCCGGATGTCGCCGCCCTGAATCTCCTCTAGCCGGTTCGCACACCGGAGCAGCGTCGACTTCCCGGACCCGGACGGTCCGATGACGACGACGACCTCTCCCTCGTCGACGTCGACGTCGACGTCGTACAGCACCTGCGTGTCGCCGAACGACTTGTCGACGCCGTCAAACTCGACGAGCGGACCGGTCACGCCTCCTCACCCCCGTCGTCGTCGCCGGAGCCGAGCCCCGACAGCCGACCGAACATCCGGCTGTCGGACCCCCAGTCCGACCGGCGCTCCAGTCCGTTGACGAGCTGGCTCATCGACATCGTGATCGCGAGGTAGAGCACGCACACCCACACGAGCGGGGTCCACGGGTCCAGTTGGTTGCTGTTGATGTTTCGGAACACGCTCATGATCTCCGGGACGGCGATGACGGTCAGCAGCGAGGTGTCCTTCACGAGGATGATCTGGTCGTTGCCGATGGCCGCGAGCGCGTTGCGCCACGCCTGCGGGAGGACGACCTGCCGCAGCGCCATCACGCGGGACATCCCGAGCGACCGGGCCGCCTCCATCTGGCCGTTGGGGACGGCGTCGATCCCGCCGCGGATCGCCTCGCCGACGTACGCCCCGTGGTTCAGCGTGAGCCCGATGATTGCGGCCGGGATCGCCCAGTCCGTGAAGGGGAACTCGCCGGTGGCCCAGAGCCGCGGCACGCCGAAGTAGATGACGAACAGCTGGAACAGCAGGGGCGTGCCGCGGAAGAACTCGACGTACCCCTTCGCGATCCGTCCGGTGACGTTCGACGTCGAGATCCGGCCGAGCCCCACGAGGACGCCGAGCGACACGGAGAGGAGACTCGAGATCACGACGATCTGGATGACGAGGAAGAACGCCTCCGCGAACCGCCGCGCGATGAGCGGCGAGGCGAGCAGGCTGTAGTCGACCTGCGTCGAAAGGATCCAGGCCAACAGTCCCCCGATGGCCAGCACGAACCCCCCGGCGGCCACCTCGCCGACCCGTTTCACCAGCCGGTCGCGCATCAGTACGCCGCCGCCGCTCGACTCCGATTCTGTCTGTGTTGCCATGTGATATCAGGTAGAGACGGCGAGGTCCGGAGACTCAGCCGTCGAAGTACTCGTTGTAGATCTCCTCGTACGTCCCGTTCTCACGGATCGTCGCGAGGGCCCCGTTGACCTCCTCTCGGAAGTCGTCGTCGTCCTGCCGGAACGCGATCCCGTACTCCTCGATCGTCAGCGTGAGGTACGGCGGCGCGTCGTCGCGGTCGGCCGCGACCCCGTCTCCCTCGAGGAAGACGACCTCCTCGTTCTCCGCGGCGAACGAGGCGCTCACGGTGTTGTCGTTGATGACCGCGTCCACCTGATTGTTGAGCAGCGCGTCGAACGCGCCGTTGATCTGGTCGTAGCTCTCGATCTGGAGGTCGCCGCCGAACTTCTCTTGGAGGTCCTCGGCGGCGGCCTCGCCGGTCGTCCCGCGCTGGACGCCGACGGACGTGCCCTGGAGGTCCTCGCGGGAGCCGATGTCGCTGCCCTCCAAGAGGAGGACGGTCTGGTACGCGGTGAAGTACGGGTCCGAGAAGTCGACCCGCTCGGCGCGCGACTCGTTGATCGTCATCGCGCTCATGATGACGCGGAAGTTCGCGTTGTTCAGCGACGCGATGATCCCGTCGAAGGAGGTCTCCTGGAACTCGTAGTCCATGTCGAGCTGCTCGCCGAACACGGCCTCGGCGATCTCGACGTCGAATCCGATGAGGTCGCCCGCCTCGTTGCGGTACTCGAAGGGCGCGTATGGGATGTCGGAGCCGATGGTGATCGTCTCACCGCCCCCGCCGCCGCCGCCGATACAGCCGGCGGTGGCCGCCAGTCCGCTCGCGCCGACCGCGGTCAGGTACTGTCGCCGGTTCACAGAACGGTTTTCGTCCATACACCGTTTCTCGGTTGATCACGATTTCAACGTTTCGGCCGCGAGATAGCAATATTTGCCGAACTGCGGGGGTTCGACAGGGTCGTTCAGGAGAGACGCCGCTCCGTTCGGGGCCGCGACCCGACGGCGAGCGGCCCGATCAGTCGCCGCCGATCGGGACGCTCCCGTCGCGCATCTCGTCGGCGTCGCGGAGGGTCCACGCCGCGCCCGCGGCGAGCGCGACGGCGACGGCCAAGACGGCGAGGTTGATCTGCTGCCACGTCGCGGTGTACAACACGAGGTCCCGGCCGAGCAGCAGCGTGCCCACGAGCGCGGCCAACGACCCGGCCGCCAACGCGCGAACGGTGTTGGCCGTCCCGGCGTCGAGCTCGTCGTACCCGCCCCGGACCGCCTCCGTCGCGTACGCGACGGCCGCGACGAGCCCGAGGTGTCCGGCGAGTCCGGTGATGTAGAAGGCGGCCTGCGCGGGCGGCGCGTAGGTGAGGAACGGGACTGCCCGCGAGAAGACCGCGCTGGCGACGATACCGGCGACGGCGATTCCCGCGGCCGCCCGGAGCAGTCGCGCGTTCCCGCGCCCGCCGCCCCAGATCGTTGCCAGCCCGAGCAGCGTGAAGATGATCAGCGCCACGGACAGGTGCGCCGCGTGCGTGGACACGGTGTACCCGCCCGGGATGAGCCCGCTGAGGGTGACGGTGATCGCGCCGACGGTGATCTGGAGCGGTAAGATAGCGACCGCCAGCGTCGCCGCCAGCTTGGTCCGGCGCTCGAACCCGGACCCGAGCCACGTCCACCCGGCGACGCCGATGATGAGGAAGCCGGTGACCATCGCCCACGCCCGGTGGAACCACTCGATGAAGTCGGGGTTGATCGTGAGCGCCGGGATGAGCTGGTCGGAACACAGCGGCCACTGGGCCTGACACGCCAGCCCGGAGCCGGTCGCCGCGGTGTAGACGCCGAGCGAGAAGAGGACGAGCGTCATCCCCGTCGTCGCCGCCGCGTATCGCCTGAACGTTAGCCACGCGGGCCGAAGACTCATTAGCCGATTTCGGGCGCGCGCGCACTTAGACCGTTCGGCCGCTCCTCGCGATCGAGAAGGGCGCACGGGTCGACAGGCGGTGACGGACGGTCGAGGCGGTCGAGCGTCCCCCGGTACGCGACCGCTACCCGGACAGCTCTCGCTTCGCCCGCCGCGCCCGCTCGGACATTTCTTCGTTGCCGTCGACGTCCGCGAGCGTCTCGATCGCCTCCAGCTTCCGGACGGAGTCGTCGAGGAACGAGAGCACGTCGCCGGTGTACGCGTACACCATGTAATCGTCGGTCATCACGTCGACGATGGCCTGCGGGCCGAGCCCCTCGGCGCGCAGTTCGAGGACATAGCGCATGAACTTCTCCTCGGGGCAGCCGCAGTACGGGTTCGAATCGCAGTCGCAGTCGAGGAAGTCCTCGGCGAAGTCGAGGACGCGGTCGCGGGTCGTTTCGTCGAGCTTCGAGAGGCCGTCGCCGGTGAACAGCAGGTCGAGGGTGGCGCCGGCGAACGCCCCCTTCGGGATGTTCGCCTCCAGCTGGGAGGCGAGCTGCCGGTGGTTCTTCACGTAGATCTTGTCGGTAATGGCCACAGTTAGCGATTTGTACGCCCGCAGCCCTCAAAAGCGACGCGGTGATCGAGAGACCGTCGGCGGTTCGAACGACATCGCGTCACACGCCCGTCCGGGAGTCGTAACCGTTATTTATCGAAGCGGGGTACTAGACGACGCGTGTCCGGGTTAGGGTAGTGGACTATCCTTCAGCCTTGTGGAGGCTGAGACGCGGGTTCGATTCTCGCACCCGGACCTTTTCCGACGAACGGAGTGAGGAGCGAAAAGTCCGGAAGGCGAGATTGAATCATGCGAGACGAGCGGAGCCTGTCTCGCCCGGGTTCGATTCTCGCACCTGGACCTTCTCGCGGCGAGCGGTATCGCGAGCTGCGAGGCTCCGTAGCGAATTGAAGCGGTGATCGAGGCGCCGGTCAGAACTCGATCCGCTCGCCGTCTTCCGGGATCAGCACGTCCGCCGTCTCCGCCCGGAGTTCCTCGCGCGAGAGCAGGCAGTGGTTGATCGCCTCCATGTGGACCACGGCGACCGGGGCGTCGGTGGCCTCGCGCACGGCCGCGACGTCCTCGACGCCCATCGTGATCGGTTCGCCGTGGTTGAACCGCGCCGCGCCGCCGTTGAGCACGACGGCGTCGGGGTCGAACTCCGCCAGCGTCTCCGCGACCGGGTCGTACCAGACCGTGTCGCCGGCGAGGTACAGCGTCTCGTCGCCGTCAAGCAGGAACCCGGAGACCGGACCCATCTGCTCGGCAAGTTCCCCGTGTCCGTGACGGCCCGGGGTTCGGCGGAGCGCGACGCCGTCGAACGACGCCGTCTCCTCGACCGGTCGCACGTCGGTGAAGCCGTCCTCGACGAACGCGTCTGCCTCCGCGGGCTGACAGAACAGCGGCACGTCGGCGTCGAGTCGCTCCGCGGCCGCGTCGTCGAAGTGATCCGGGTGGCGGTGGGTGACGATCACCGCGTCGTGCGACAGGTCGACGTCGGGAAGCGGGACGAGCGGGTTGCGCCGGTCGTTCGGGGTGTTGTCGATCGGCGGAAGCGTGCCTTCGGACGCGAACAGCGGATCGACGAGGAACGTCGTCCCGTCCACGGTCGCGAGCGCCGTGGCGTTGCGGACGAGAGTGACGGCGGGGCCGGCGCCGCGGGTGTTCGACATGTCGGGCCTTCGGCGCGCGAGGGGTTGTGCGTTGCGGCGCCGCTGTCGAGCGTCGGAATGTCGCCCGCGACACTAACGACCGGTCTCATCTCCGGCGGCGTGCCGCGTCGACCGGGAAACCCTCGTGGCGGGCGGTCGCCTGCGCGGCGACGGGCGGGTCGCGTTCGCGACCGGTGTCACGCGCCTGGGTTCTCCGCGCTGTCATCGCTCCCATCGGGGAGTACTCGGGCGGGGACTAGGGGCGCCCGCGGTCCGGGAGCCCTCCCCCGCGGGTAAACCGTCCGGGGAGAGGCCCCCGGACTCCCCCACGGTCCACGAGCGCAGGCCGCGGGCGCGCCC
>NZ_NEWI01000115.1:0-8439 GCF_002135005.1 Halorubrum sp. SD612
ATCGTCGCCGACGGGACGCGCCACGGGATGGGCGTGTGCGCGGCCGACCTCGACGCCGACGGCTGCGAGGAGGTGTACGTCCACAACTGCGCGCGCGGCGTCGACGGCGGCGACCCCGACCTCCTCTTGAGCCGACTGGAGGCCGACCGGTACCGCTGGACCGACGTGTTCGCGCGGGAGGTGAACGCCGACCGCCTCGACGTCCGTGCGGGCCGGTCGGTCGCGGCGCTCGACCGACTGGGGACCGGCCGGTACGGCGTCGCGGTCTCGGGCTACGCCGCCCCGCTCGCGTTCTACGAGCTCGGCGACGACGGCGAGGTGACCGACATGGCCGAGGCGGTCGGGCTGGAGGTCGACGGCGGCTGTCGGTCGCTGCTCGCGGTCCCGTACCGCTCCCGCGAGGGCGACCTGTTCGCGGGCGTCGAGGGGGGACCGAACCGGCTGTTCAGCAACCGCGACGGCCACTACGACCGCACGGACGGCGGTCCCGCCCTCTCCGATCCCAGCGGCGACACCCGCGGCGCGGCGGTCGTCGACGAGGGCGGGACGTTCGCGCTCGCGGTCGGCAATGAGGCCGCGCCCAGCCGCCTCCTGCGCTGTTCGCCGGCGGGCGGCTACGACGACGTGGCCCCCGCCCCGCTCCGCGGGGTGGGCGCGGTCCGGACGGTCGTCGCCGCGGACTTCGACAACGACGGGCGCGAGGAGCTCTTCTTCAACGTCTGCGGCGCGGAGAACCGGCTGTTCGAGCGCGTCGACCGCCCGGGCGAGCCGCCGGGGTGGGAGCCCGTCCCGCTCGGGCCGGCCGCGGAGCCGGACGGGTTCGGCACCGGCGCGGTCGCGGCCGACGTCGACGGCGACGGGGCCCTCGAACTCCTCGTCGTCCACGGCGAGGTCGCCGCGCAGCCGGTGACGGTGTACGGCGCCACGGACGCGCCCGACGCCGGCTGGCTCCGCGTGCGCCCGACGACGCGGCAGGGCGCGCCGGCGCGCGGCGCGGTCGTCACGCTGGAGACCGCCGACGGCGTCCAGCGGCGGGCGATCGACGCGGGCGGCGGCTGTCTCTGTCAGACGGAGCCGGTCGCGCACTTCGGGCTCGGCGGCGCGAAGCCGCTGCGCGTGGACGTGCGGTGGCCCGACAGCCGCGAGCGGACCGTCGTCGGGCCGAGCCCCGACCGAGAGATCACCGTCGAACACCCGTCGCGCAGGGCGACCGACCGCGACGCGCGAACGAGGCGGTAGCTGCCGGACCCGTCCCGCCGAGGGTCGGGCGTCGTCGTGGCCAGAACTGCCGCCCTTCGCGGGTTCAAGTGCCCCCGGACGTACGGGGAGGTATGGTAGATCCGACCTCGGACCTCGAGGAGGACGTCGACGAGGAGTCCGCGCCCGGGTGCGCCACGTGCGGCCAGCCGGCGCTGGGGAGCGGTCGTCGAACGATCACGTGGGTCGACGGCGACGACATCGTCCACCGACACTTCTGCTCGGAGTCGTGCCGCGAGGAGTGGGACGACGAGCGGCCGTCTGCGGGAGGGTAGCCGGGTCGGCGCGGGGGCGCCGCGACCGGACGCCGCGGTTCATTGCGGCGAAGACGGCGGCGGGAGGCTTTTTGCCCGCGGGGGTGGTAGCGTCCGGTATGATATCGCTCGACGAGGCCGTGACGGCCCGACTGGAGTCACACGGGGAGCGCTTCGAGGTCCTGATCGACCCCGACGCCGCGCTCGCGATCAAGCGCGGCGAGTTCGATGGTGACTTAGAGGAGGTCATCGCCGCGGAGGACGTCTTCGAGAACGCCTCGCGGGGCGACCGACCGGCAGAGGAGGATTTAGAGACCGTCTTCGGCACCACTGATCCGCTCTCGATCATTCCGGAGGTCGTCGAGCGCGGGGAGATACAGATCACCGCCGAGCAGCGCGCGGAGATGCAAGAGCGGAAGCACAATCAGCTGGTGACCACCATCACGCGCAACGCCGTGAACCCGCAGATGGACGACTCGCCGCACCCGCCCGAGCGGATCGAGCGCGCGCTGGATGAGGCCGGGTTCCAGATCGACCCGATGGAAGCGGTAGAGAACCAGGTCGACGACGCGCTCGACGCGCTGCGACCGGTGATCCCGATCCGGTTCGAGGAGGTGACGATGGCGGTCCAGCTCCCGGCCGACTACGCGGGGTCCGGACAGGCGCAGATCCGGGAGTTCGGCGACCTTGAGCGCGAGGAGTGGCAGAACGACGGCTCCTGGGTTGGGGTACTCACCTTCCCGGCCGGGCTCCAGAACGACCTCTACGACCTCGTCAACGAGGTCACCTCGGGCGAGGGCGACGCCCGCGTGATCAAGGACAAAGACGAACTCCGGACCCGGTAACGGGTCCTGACGGCCCGGCGACCGCGCCCGGAGAGCGACCGCAACGCCGACCGCGCTCGCGACACCGACCACGACGCGGACCGCGACTCTGCCCGTCGCCGCAGTTTCACCGCCTCCGAGAGGTTGATGTCCGCGGGGCGCGGTCTCGTATCGCATGCACCCACGCGCGGCGGAGTTCGAACGGCGGGCTCGGGAGCGGTACGGCGTCGAAATCGACGTGCTGGAGTTCGACGCCGGCACGGAGACGGCGGCCGCGGCGGCCGACGCGCTCGACCGCGAGACGGGCGCGATCGCGTCGACGATCGTCGTCTCGCTCTCCGGCGGCGACCGAGACGGAAGCCTCGTCGCCGCGATCACGAGCGGCGCGAACCGGCTTGACCTCGACGCCGTCGCTGACCACTTCGACGCCGACGACGCCGAGATGGGCGACCCGGGGCGCATCCGCGAGGTCGTCGGCTGGAGCATCGGCGGCGTGCCGCCGATCGGCCACGAAGCCGCGCTCCCGACGGTGTTCGACCCGACGCTCGCCGAGTACGACACCGTGTACGGCGCCGCCGGGACACCGAGCGCGGTGTTCGCGGTCGACCCCGAGACGCTCGCCGACCTCGCGGACGCCGCGGTCGTCGACCTCACCGAATGAGGCGGCGTCGCGCCGGGCCCGACGCCGCTCCGACTCCGGCGTTGTTAATCGACGGTCGGTTTCGGGGGCGAGATTATTAAGACTGGGTTATGAAATAATAACTTTTTTCTATTAATCCGCGTTACTGATCGGTATGACTCACTCACGGCGGTCGGTGCTGCGGCGCGGTGCCGGGTTGGCGGTCGCGGGAACGGCGGCGTCGCTCGCGGGGTGTACCGGGAACGGGGGCGGCAGCTCCGAGGAGTTCGACTCCGGGTACGCCGCGTTCTTCACGCTCAACGACTGGGCCAACGAGGTCGCGGGCGACAACGCGAGCTTCGAGGACCCGGTCGACGTGGGCCAGCTCGGCCACGGGTGGACGCCCGACGGGACCCTCGCGGCGGACGTCGCGGCGACGGACGCGTTCGTCTACCTCGACAGTCCGGAGTTCGCGTGGGCGCAGGACCTGGCGGCGACGCTGGAGAGCGACTACGACACGGTCGCCACGGTCGACGTGCTCGACGGGCTCGAAGGCGATCTGCTCGAGTGGAACCACTCTCACGGGGAGAGCCACGACGGGGAGAGCCACGACGAGGAGGGCCACGACGAGGGGGACCACGACGGGGAGGGCCACGATGAGGGAGACCACGACAACGGGACCCGGTACGACCCCCACGTCTGGACGGACCCGGTCCTCGCGGCCGAGATGGTCGACACGATCGCGACCGGGCTGGGCGAGGCGGACCCGGACAACGCCGAGACGTACGCCGCCAACGCCGAGGCGTACGCCGCGGATCTGGACGCGATCGACGACGCCTTCCGGTCGATCGCCGAGGACGCCGCGCGCGACGTGGCGGTGTTGGCGGGCCACAACTCTTTCCAGTACCTGGAGGCGCGCTACGGGTTCCGGCTCCGCTCGCCGGTGGGCGTCTCGCCGCAGAACGAGCCGACCCAGTCGGAGATCGCCGACACGATCGACCTCGTCGACGCGGAGGGGATCGACGTGGTGCTGTACGACCGGTTCCAGTCGCCGCGGCTCGCCGAGTCGATCGTCGAGAACAGCGGCGCGGCGGAGGCGGTTCCCGTCACGCCGGCCGGGGGGACGACGCGGGAGTGGAACGACGCCGGGTACGGCTACCTCGAACAGATGACCGAGATCAACGTCCCGGCCTTCGAGCGGGCGTTCGGGGCGCAGTGACCGGCACGGTCGCCGGCGCGCCGAGCGACGCCCCGACCCGGCGGCGCGGCGACGGAGTAAAAGAGCTAAACGTGCGGCCGGTCCAGATGGGGCACACGAAGTGACCGCGATCGTCGACCTCGACGGCGTGACGTTCTCCTACGGCGACACCGTCGCCGTGAGAGACGTCTCTCTCACCGTCGAGGAGGGCGACTTCCTCGGGCTCGTCGGACCGAACGGCTCCGGGAAGACGACGCTGCTCCACCTCATGCTCGGCCTCCACGAGCCCGACGAGGGGTCCGTCGAGCTGTTCGGCCGGCCGGTCGACGAGTTCGACGACGGCGGTCGGATCGGCTACGTCTCCCAGAAGGCGACGAGCCGCGGCGGCGCGATGCCCGTCACCGTCCGTGAGTGCGTCACGATGGGGCGGTTCGCGCACGCCGGGCGAGGGCGGCTCTCCGCGGCCGACCGCGCAGCCGTCGCGGACGCCATCGAGACGGTCGGGGTCGGGGACCTGGCCGACCGGCTCGTCTCGGAGCTGTCCGGCGGGCAGAAGCAGCGAGCGTACATCGCTCGCGCCCTCGCGAGCGACGCGGACCTGCTCGCGCTCGACGAGCCGACGGTCGGCGTCGACGCCGAGTCGCGCGACGCGTTCTACGCCCTCCTCGACGAGCTCAACGAAGACGGGATTACGATCATCCTCATCGAACACGACATCGGCGTCGTCACCGACCGCGCGGACCGCATCGCCTGTATCAACACCGAGCTGTACCACCACGGGGACACGGAGTCGTTCGTCGATAGCGACGCCCTCGCGGAGGCGTACGGCGCGACCGGACAGGTCGTCCACCACCACCACTGATGACCGGGGAGACACCGGCCGACCGGGAGCGGGAGCGTCCGCGTCCGGACCGGACCGGCCGCGAACGAGGACTCCGCCGGACCGCGGAGCTCGCCGGGATCGGGCTCACGGGCGTCGTCGCGGCGGTCATGCTCTCGTTCCTCCTCCTCTACTGGACGCAGGACCTGCCGGTGGCGAGCGAGCTGTACGCCGCGTTCCGCTCGATGGGGCGCGCGATGGACGCCGCGTTCGGGACGAACGTCTTCCGACACCCGATCATGTGGCAGTCGATGGCGGTTGGCGTGCTCGTCGGGGTGGTCGCCCCGCTCGTCGGCTCCTTCCTCGTCCACCGCGAGATGGCGCTGATCGGCGAGACGCTCGCGCACACCGCGTTCGCCGGGGTCGCCGTCGGGATCCTCGTCACCTCCTCGACGGGGTGGAACGGCTCGCTGCTGCTCGTCGCGCTCGCGGTCGGCATCCTCGGGGCGCTCGGGGTCCAGTGGCTCACCGAGCGCACCGACGCGTACGGCGACGTACCCATCGCGATCATGCTCAGCGGGAGCTTCGCGGTCGGGACCCTGATCATCAGCTACGGCGACGGGCTCACCGGCGTGAACATCCAGGGGTACCTGTTCGGGAACCTCGCGGTCGTCACGCCGGAGGGCGCGCGCCTCATGGGAGCGCTCTCGCTGATCGTCGTCGCGGGCGTTGCGCTGACGTACAAGCAGCTCCTCTTCATCACCTTCGACGAGCAGGCCGCGCGGGTCGCCCAGCTGAACGTCACCGGCTACAACACCCTGCTCGTCGTGCTGACCGCGGTCGTCGTCGTCGGCGCGATGCAGGTGCTCGGCGTCATCCTCGTCGCGGCGATGCTCGTCGTCCCCGTCGCGGCCGCCTCGCAGGTGGCCCGGAGCTTCCGCGAGACGATGTACCTCGCCGTCATCTTCGGCCAGCTGTCGGTGATCGGCGGCTTCGCCGTCTCGATCGGACTCGGCCTCCCCTCCGGGGGGTCGATCGTCGTCACGGCCATCGCGGTGTACCTCGGCAGCATCGTCGGCTCCGGCTCCTCGGTGAAGGCGATCTCGTCGCACGGTTGACGGGTCGGACCGGCGGCCTCGGAGGCCGCAGGCGGCGGTCGTGCGCGGCTCGCGTCCGGTTTCCACAGACCCTTATGTCGCGGCCGCGACCGACGGATATGGGAGAGACAGAAACCTACACGGTCACCGGTCCCGACGGTGACGAGGAGTCGTTCGAACTGCCCGCCGGCCTCGTCGACGTGCTCAGCGAGCAGGGCGAGGCCGCGACCGCCGTGGTCTCAGACGTCGTCGTCCAGGCGATGGCCCAGCAGGCGCACGTCATCGTCCACCACAGCGAGGGCGACGTGCCCGAGGACATCGCGGAGATGAACGAGACGGCCGCGGAGCTGTTCGAGGAGCGGTTCGGGCAGTCGCTCGAAGACGCGCTCGGCCACTCGCACTGAGCGGGTCCGACGCGCCCCGGCACCCGAACGAGTTCGTCCGACCGGCCGCTTAAGCCGGTCGAGTCCCTACGTTTTCGCATGTCTACTGACCCGGACGGCGCGGACGCGCCGGTGCTGATCTTCGACGGCGACTGCCCGTACTGCTCGGTCGCCGCCGTCGCGCTCCGCCGGCTCGAGGGCGTCGTCGCGGTCCCGTGGGAGGCCGACCCGGTCGGTCCGTTCCTCGACGCGCAGTTCGGCTCGCGCCCGTTCGCGATGGTGCTCGTCGACCCGGTCGAGCGGCGGGTGTACGCGGGGCGGTCGGCCGCCGAGGAGCTGGCCGACCGCGCGGGAACGCCGGGCATCGTCGGCGGGCTCGTGCGCGACAACTACGACCGCATCGCCGACGTCGTCGGGACGCTGTCCGGCCGGGGCCGCGACCCTGCGGACGTCCACGACACCTACCGACTGGACGACGACGCGGGCGAGATGGTCGGGTCGCTCCGGGCGGCCGCCGACGAGGCGCCGACCGCGCTGTCGTGAGCGCGACCGGGACCGGGTCGCGGCCGGCGGGGGACGGATGACCGACGCCGACGGCGGCAGCTACACCCTCATCGTCGCCCTCGCGGCCGACGCCACGCTGTCGGCGGGCGCGCTCGGCGAACACCGTCTCCCGGCCGGCGCGTACGCGTACACGGGCAGCGCGCTCGGCGCCGGCGGGTTCTCGCGGGTCGACAGGCACCGGCGGACGGCGCGGGGCGACCACGACGTCCGCCACTGGCACGTCGACTACCTGCTCGGTCACCCGGCCGCGCGGATCGACCGCGTCGTGCGGAGCCTCGGCGTCGACGTCGAGTGTCCGGTCGCGGAGCGCCTACCCGCCGGCCCGGTAGACGGGTTCGGCGCCTCCGACTGCGACTGTCCGAGTCACCTCGCGGCAGGCGACGGGTCCGAGGCGGCCGAGGTGAGCGGACCCGACCGCGACGCGCTCAACGGCCTCGCGGAGCGCGCGCTGGCGGCGCACGAGGCCGCGGTCGCGGCCGCCGCCGACCCGGACGCGACCGTCGAGGTCGTCGCGGGCTCCGGAGAGTAACGGGCCGTGCGGTCGGCGGTCGTGCCGGTTCACGGGGCTGGAGGTCGTGTCGGTCTGCGCGGTCAGAGGTCGTACCGGTTCACGACCTGTCGCAGCTGCTCCTCGCGCCCGTTCATAGCGTCCTCGCGGAGCGCTTCCTCGTCGGCGGTCGGACAGTCGAGGTCGGGGACCGGCGTGGGGCGCCCGTCGTCGTCGAGCGCGACGAACGTGAAGTAGGAGGTGGTGGTCCGGCGCGTCTCGTCCGTGCGGGGATTCTCCGCGCGCACGTCGACCTTCACGTCGACGCTCGTCCGGCCGGTGTTGAACACGTATCCCTCGATGATCGCGACCTCGCCCATCTCGATCGGGGAAATGAAGTCGACGTGGTCCATCGACGCGGTGACCACCTGTCGGTTCGAGAACCGCATGCCGGCGATGGCGCCGCAGATGTCCATCCAGTGGAGCACGGCGCCCCCGAGCGCCCGGCCGAGGTTGTTCGTGTCGTTCGGGAGGAGCATCTCCGTCATCTCCGTGTGCGAGGAGGCGAGCGTCGCGGTCTCGTCCATGCCCGTGGTGGGAGATGCGGCAACTTGAACGACGGGCTTCGGCGCGGGCCCGCCGCCCGCCGAGTCCGGGGCCCCGGGCTCAGCGCTCCTCCGATGGGTCGCCGTCGCCGCTAAACTGGACCGAGTCGGGCGGTCGCCCCGCTTCGTCTATCACCTCGTCGGTGACGACGATCGGACAGTCGAGGCGCACGGCGAGCGCGAGCGCGTCGGAGGGACGGGCGTCGAAGACGAACCGCTCCGGCTCGCCCTCCTCGTAGCGCTCGGCGTCGACCTTCGCGTAGAAGGTGCCGTCGCGGAGGTCGTCGACGCGGACGCGGTCGATGGCGCCGCCGAACTCCGTGAGGATGTC
>NZ_NEWI01000116.1:0-8346 GCF_002135005.1 Halorubrum sp. SD612
GGTCGGTTGCCCCCCCGCACGGGCGCGGGGGCGCCGCCCGGACGCCGGGGGATCCGCCCGTGCGCGACCCGGGCCGCTACGCGCTGACCGATCACTTCCGCGAGCGGCTCGAACAGCCCGGTCGGTACGTCTCGACGCGCACCGTGAGCGACGCGATCCGCGAGGGGCAGCTCCGGTGGAACAGCACCGACGGGTGGCGGTTCGCCCTCGTGGAGGGCGGCGTCCGGTTCGTCGTGGTCGTGAGCGACACGGAGACGAACTCCCCGGTCGTCGTCACCGGCTGGACCGAGGTCGCGGACCGCGAAGATGCGCTGGAGGCCTCGCGGTGGGACGGGGTCGACGTCGACACCATCGCCGTGCGGGCCGCGCTGAGCGAGTCGGCGTCGACGCCGATCCCGGACCGGATCCGCCCCCGGACCGTGACCCGCCCGTTCGAGGTGGGCGAACATCGCCTCGAAACCGAGCCGGGCGAGCCATTCGTGCGCTGTACCGACTGCGGCTGCCGGTTCCGCTCGAAGGAGGGGATCACCTCGCGGCGGTGTGGGCAGCGGTCGCCGGGCCGCTAGTCGGCGATACTCATTTCTACTCAACTCCATTCTGTTCGCTCGGTTCACGAGTGGCCAAGTCGCTGCGGTGGCGCGCGCCTCCGAGCGCCCTCTGGGCGCGAGGAGCGCCGCGCGAGGGAGTCAGCCGGCCGGAGCGAAGCGGAGGCCGGCTGACGAGGCTGGGGAGGCGTGAGGCGCGGTGCTGTGCGGGGTGGGACTCAAAGGGGCAGCCGCGAGGACGAAGACGCGCGACGTAAGGACCGCAGGCGCGAACGGAGTGAGCGCCGAGGACCGCAGCGAGCGCATCGAGTCCTCACGGCTGGGGCTTTGGAGGCGTTCGCGGTGGATCCGCCAGCAGCAGTTTATAACCGAACGACCGCGGTTTCCGGTACTGTCACCGCACCGATGACCCCGCCGGTAAACCACGAAGTTCCGTATTACTCGAACCGGTACGTCGCGCCGTCCGGGCCGTCCTCGATCTCGACGCCCACCTCCTGAAGCGCGTCCCGGAACTCGTCGGCGCGCTCGTAGTTGCCGGCCTCGCGCTCGGCCTCGCGGATGTCCAGCACCAGCTCGACCAGCTCGCCGGCCAGGTCCACATCGCCGTCGCTCGGCGACTCGAACTGGAGCCCGAGCACGTCGCCGCCCAGTTCCTCGAACGCCTCGACCGCCTCGCGAAGCCCGCGGTAGTCGTAGGCGGCGTCGCCTCCGGCTCTCCCGTCGACTGCGTCCACGTGGCGGTTCACCGCGTCGGTGAGGTCCAAGAGCGCGGCGGTCGCCTCCCGGAGGTTGAGGTCGTCGTTCATCGCGGCCGCGAAGTCGTCGCGCGCGGCGTCGACCGCCTCGCGGAGCTCTTCGTCCTCGGCCTTCGCGCGGGCCGCGGTGGAGTCGAGCGCCTCGACGGCGCGGTCGTAGGTGCGCGAGAGGCGCTCCCAGCGCTCCTCGGCCTCCGCGATCGTCTCCTCCGTGAGCGCCTGCTCGGACCGGTAGGCGGCGCCGGCGTAGAACGTGCGGACCACGTTGACGCCGAGCTCGTCTAAGGCGTCCGGCACGGTCCAGAAGTTGCCGATCGAGGAGGACATCTTCTCGCCGTCCATCTCCAGCAGGCCGACGTGGAGCCAGTGGCGCGCGAACGTCTCGCCGGTCGCCGCCTCCGACTGCGCGATCTCGTTCTCGTGATGCGGGAAGACGAGGTCCCGGCCGCCCATGTGGACGTCGAGCGTGTCGCCGAGGTGCGTCGTCGACATCGCCGAGCACTCGACGTGCCAGCCCGGGCGCCCCTCGCCCCACGGCGACGCCCACGTCTCGCCGCTCGGCGTCTCGGCGCCGTGGTCGTGTTTCGCGTGCTCGCGCGCCGCGGCCTCGCTCACGCCGTCCGCCTTCCACAGCGCGAAGTCGGCAGGGTTGCGCTTCTCCGAGCGCTCGTCGGGCTCGCCCTGCGCTTCGAGCGCGTCGACGTCCTGGTTCGAGAGCTTCCCGTACTCGTCGAAGCTCGTGACGTCGAAGTAGACGGAGCCGTTCGCCTCGTAGGCGTACCCCTTCTCGATCAGGGTCTCCGTCAGGTCGAGTATCTCCGGGACGTGTTCGGTGACGCGCGGGTACACTTCCGCCCGTTTGAGGTTCAGCCCGCGCATCGCGTCGAAGGTGGTCGCGGTGAACGTCTCCGCGACGTCGCACTCCGCGGCCCAGTCGTCGCGCTCGCCGACGCGAGCGGTGATCTTCTCGTTGACGTCGGTGACGTTCTCCACGTGGCGCACGTCGTAGCCGAGGTGGTCGAGCCACCGGTGGAGCACGTCGGCGTGGAACCACAGGCGGGCGTGGCCGAGGTGCGGGTCGTCCGACACCGTCAGGCCGCAGACGTACAGCGTGACGTCGCCGTCGGCCGTGAACTCGACGCGCTCGTCTTCCAGAGTGTCGGTGACGACGAGACTCATTACGACGTGGTTGCCGAGGTGAGCGTTTTAAATCGTCGGATCGGGCGAGACGACGAAGACGGGTCTGCCGCCGGTTCGTCTGTTCGGGTGTAGACAGTCGATGTCGACGGCGGACAGGTGGCGAACACCGCCAAAGCCCGAGCCACTCGCTTATAAATAGCTGATGGCGGACCCACGGCGAACACCACCAAAGCCCCAGCCGGGAGGCGGGCGCACGCTCGCTGTGCTCCTCAGTCGCTCGCGCTGCTCGCTCCCTGCGGTGCTTGCGTCGCCTGCGCCCGCCTCCCGGCTGCCCCTTTGAGTCCCGCCCCGCACAGCACCGCACCTCACACCTCCCCAGCCTCGTCGGTCGCCCTCCGCGCTGCTCCGGGCGACCGACTCCCTCGCGCGTGCTCCTCGTGGCCGCCGCTTCGCTCCGGCCGCTCACAGGCACGCGCCACCGCACGGCGCGTCTATTTACAAGTAGTCGCCGAGCAGGGGCTCAACGCGCTCCTTCGTCTCCTCGGGGATCGCCTCCGTCGGCGTGTTGACGGTGCCTTCGAGCGACGTGTGCGCGTCACACTCCAAGTCCTCGGGCAGGGTCCGCCCGGCCTCCCCGACGGCGGCCTTGATCGCCGCCTGGTTCTGCTCGGCGTTCTCGAGCACCTCTTCGAGCGTCACCTCGCTGTCCGCCTTCCACACGTCGTAGTCGGTGACGCCGGCGATCGTCGCGTACGCGATCTCGGCCTCGCGGGCCAGCTTCGCCTCCGGGATCGCGGTCATGCCGACGAGGTCCCAGCCTTGGCTCTTGTAGAACTCCGACTCCGTGCGCGTCGAGTACTGCGGCCCCTCGATACAGACGTAAGTGCCGCCCTTCACGACGTCCGTGCCGTCGTCCCCCTCGCCGCCGACGGCGGACTCGGCCGCCTCGGTGAGGTGGTCGACGAGTTCGGGGCTGTACGGATCCGCGAACGGCTGGTGGACGACGACCCCGTCGCCGTAGAAGGAGAGGTCGCGGTGTTTCGTCCGGTCGTAGATCTGGTCGGGAACGACGAGCGTGCCGGGCGCTAACTCCTCCTTCAGGCTCCCCACCGCGTTCGACGCGAACACGTGGGTGACCCCCGCCTGCTTCAGGGCGTACATGTTGGCGCGGTACGGGAGGTCGGTCGGCGAGACGCCGTGGTTCGAGCCGTGGCGCGGGAGGAAGGCGACCTCGCGGCCCGTGTCGCCGAACTCGCCGATCGTCACCGCGTCGCTCGGCTCGCCGTACGGCGTGTCGAACGCGACCTCGCGCACGTCGTTGAGGGGGAGCGCCTCGTAGATGCCGCTGCCGCCGATGAATCCGATGGTTCCCATACCCCGAGTGCGCCCGCTCGCTACTTATAAGGAGTGAACGCGGTCGGCGGCCGCGGTCGACGGCCCGGCGCGTCGTCGACGGCTCCGCGGAGAACCCGTCTCACAGCAGCCAGCGCACCGCCGCGAGCGCGACCGCGCTCACGGCGAGGAGGTGGACGAGCACCGCGCCGACGGGCGCGGCGCCCACCGCACGCATGTCGTCGACCCGGATCGAGAGCCCGAGGCCGACGAACGCCAGCGCGAACAGCGCGTCCGACACGCGCCCGATCGACGCCAGCGCGGCCGGCGAGAGCAGCCCGCTGTTGGCGACCGCCGCCACGGCGAGGAAGCCGAGCAGGAACTTCGGGAACTCCGCCCACAGCCGCCGGACGCCGGGGTCGGCGGCCGACCGCGCCGCGTACGCCAGCGAGTACGCGACCGCGACGCCGCCAAGGAGCGAGTTGCGCGCCAGTTTCGTCACGGTCGCCCACTGCCCCGCCTCGGGCGAGTAGGCGAACCCGGCGGCCGCGACGGGGCCGGTCGAGAACATGCTCACGCCCGCCCAGACGCCGAACTGCCGACCGGTGAGGCCGAGCCACTCGCCCGCGAGCGGGAACGCGACGAGCGTCGCGGCGTCGAACAGCAGGATCGTCGCGGCCGCGAAGGTGATCGCGGTCCCGCGCGCGTCCAGCACCCGGCCGATTGCGACGACCGCGGAGACCCCGCAGATGCTCGCGCCGGCCGCCAACAGGGAGGACGTGGGCGACCCGATCCGGAAGAGCCCGCGCGCGACGACCTCCGCGAACAGGAGCCCGCCGGCGACGACCGCCACCACGAGCCCGAGGACGGTCGGTCCCGCGGCGAGGAACTCCTCGACCGCCACCGCCGCGCCGAGCAGCACGATGCCGGTCTCTAAGAACAGCTTGTCGGCGCTCACGCCCGGCTCCGCGATCTCGGGGATCCCGACGGTGTTGCCGAGCCCGACGCCGATCCCGACGGCGACGACGAGCGGCTGGAGGCCGGGGACCGCGTCCGCGACGAGCGTCGCGGCGACCGCGCCGCCCGCGAGCAGCGCGAGGCCGGGCAGGTACGCGCGGACCGCCTCGCCGATCCCCGTCACAGCGCCTGCCCGACGAGGTGCGCGGCGACGATCCCGAGCCCCAGCGCGAGCGCCTGCCAGCCGCGGTCGAGCGCGGTCCAGCGGTCGACGAGGCCGGCTCCGGTCGCCGGGCCGTCTGACGCGACCCCGTCGTCGCGGTTCGATGCCATGGCCCGAATCGGTCCGGCCGACACTTACTGGTGTCGCTCGCGCCGGTGACGGTCGAGCGCCGTCCCGTCGATGGCCTCGCAACCGCTGAACGGTCGGGGTCGCGGGCGCTACCGGACTGCGAGAGCGCTTACCGGTCGCGCGCCGCCCGGTACCGCTCGCGGATCGACGCGAACAGCTCCTCCCCGGCGTCGGTCCGGAGCCGCGGCTCGCTCGTCGCGAAGAACTCGTCGAGGTCGTCGTACTCGCGGAACGCATCGGGATCGCCGCGCTCCGGGTCGTACCGGTCGCCGCGCTCGTAACGCAGGGCTTGGAGGCAGGTGTCGAGCAGGTCGCACTCCTTGACGAGGACCGCCTCCGGCGAATTGCGGGCCTCGTACGTCTCCCACGCGTCCCGCACGCGCTCCGGGAGCGGGCCGGCGAGGTCGCGCATGGCCTCTCGCTCGGCGGCGACCTTCGCCTCGCGATCGACCGCGTCCCCGGCCGCGTCGTCGTCGGCCGTCACGTCGGCCGCCCGCGTCGCCACGTCGCCTGTCTCCGCCTCGGCGACGTCGTGGACGACCGCCAGCCGGAGGGCGCGGTCGCGGTCGACGCCCGGGAGATCCTCGCGGAACCGGTCCCCGAGCGTCAACACGAGGTACGCGACGCCCCACGAGTGGGCGGCGACGGACTCGGGCTCGTCGACCCCGCGGAGCTGCCACCCCGTGCGCCGCTCGTCTTTGAGCGCGTAGGCGTCGAGGAGGGCGTCGAGCGCCGCGTCGTCTGCGGGGTCAGCGTCGGCGTCGTCTCCGGGGGCCATCGCTCGGTCCGACTACTCGGCGAGCGCCCACGTCTCGTCGCCGACGGGCTCGGCCACGTCCCGCCGGACCATCTCGTCGATGACCTCGTCGAGGCGGCCGGGCTGGGCGACCTCCATCTCGATCCGGCCGATGCCGTGGTACTCCTCTAAGTAGTGCCGGAGGTCCTCCCGCGAGAACGTCGAGTCGTCGGCGCGCTCCATGGCGCCCTCCGTGAGGTCGATCATGTCTTCGAGGAAGTTCCACGGGTAGACGACCCACGTCCACTGTTCGAGCCGTTCGCCCACGAAGTCGGGCTGGAACTCGGAGGTGCCCAAGAGCTGGAGGGTCGCGGTGCGGACCTCGCCCGCGCCGCGGTCCTCGACGTACTCCTCGGCGCGGCTGATCGAGCCGCCGGTGTCGGCGATGTCGTCGATGATGAGGACGTTCTTGTCCTCCACGCTCCCCTCGGGCATCGGGTAGCGGATCTGCGGTTCGTCGCTCTTCTCGGCCGCCCCCACGTAGTGTTCCATCTTGAGGCTGGTGAGGTCGTTGAGCCCGAGGAAGTCGCAGATACACCGCCCCGCGAACCAGCCGCCGCGGGCGAGGGCGACGACCACGTCCGGCTCGAAGTCGGCCCGCTTCACCGCGTCGGAGACGTTGCGGCAGAGCCCGTAGATGTACTCCCAGTTGGTGAGCGTGCAGTCGAAGTCGTCCGGGAGGTCGCTCATACGGGCGTACCTGCCACCCGCGCGCTGATAAGGGTTTAGCTCCGGCGCTCGCCCCGCGCCGGTCGACTACCGATCGATGCCGCCGTCGCCGGCCACCACGCCCTCGACCTCCCCGGGCGTGACGACGGCGACGTCGCCCGCGACGGTGCGTTTCAGCGCCGCGACCGCGGCCGCCCACTCCAGCGCGGCCGGGAGGTCGCCGCCGTCGATCCGCTTCGCGAGGTAGCCCGCGACGAACGCGTCTCCGGTGCCGATCGCGTCGATCGTCTCCGCGTCGAAGACGCCCTGCTCGTACACCTCGCCGTCGCGCAGCGCGACCGCGCCCTCCGTCCCGCGGGTGACGACGACCGTCTCGACGCCGAACTCCGCGGCCAGTCCGTGCGCGATCGCGACCGCGTCGCCCTCGCGGTCCAGCACCTCGCGGGCGTCCCGCCGCGGGACGAACAGCGTGTCGACGTGCTCGAACAGGCTCTCGTAGGCCGCTCGCGCGGTCTCCGGGTCCCAGAGCTTCTCCCGGTAGTTCAGGTCGAACGAGCGAGTGAGCCCCGCGTCGCCCGCCTCGCGCAGCAGCGCGGCCGCCGTCTCCGCGGCGCGGTCGGACAGCGCGGGCGTGATCCCGGTGGTGTGGAACCGGCTCGCGTCCGCGAACGACGCCGTCGACAGGTCCCCGGGCGTCACCGTCGTGATCGCGGCGTCCCCGCGGTCGTACACGACGTTCGACCCCCGCGGCGTGCCGCCGCGTTCGAGGTAATACGTCCCGACGCGGCCCTCAGCCGGGTCGGTCCACGCCACCTCGGGCGTCACTCCGTGGCTCCGCAGCTCGTTCGTCACTCGGCGCCCCGGCGGGGAGTCCGGCAGCTTCGAGAGCCAGACGGCGTCGACGCCGAGCCGCGACGCGCCGACCGCCACGTTGCTCTCGGCGCCGCCTGCCTGAACGTCGAGCGAGTCCGTCGTCTCCAGCCGCTCGCCGCGCGGGGGCGACAGGCGGAGCATCGTCTCGCCGAACGTCACGAGGTCGGTCACGCCGACCACCCTTCGGTTCGCATACTCGGCCGTCGCCGGGCCAGCACAAAAGCGTCCGCGATCGCCGCGCAGCGCGCGGGCGGCCCGGTAAACCTGGCGCTCGCACTGTCACCGCAGCGCGGAGATCAGCGCGATACCGCCCGCCAAGAGGAGCGCGAGCGCGGCCACGGGCTGGCCGCCGCCGACCGCGAGCGAGACGCCGTACACGAGGCCGGCCGCGAGCGCGCCGACGAGCAGGCTCGCCCCCGCGTGGACCGCGACGTTCCGCCGGACCCGAGCGCCCCGTCCGACCTGCTCCCCGAGGCCGACCCCGTGGTCGGCGACGTCCCACGCGACCGCCAGCCCGACGGCGGCGACGAGCAGGGCTTCGGGCGGGGCGCCGCGGTACCCCGCGAGCGCGATCCCCGCCACGCCCGCGGTCGCGCCCCACGTCAGGACTCGCGCCGACCCCCGGAGCGAGCCGCCGAGGAACGCGAGCGCGCCGACCCCGACCAGCGCGCCGCCCGTCGGACTCGCTATCAGCGCGGCGGTCGCCGCGACGCCCGCGGCGGCGAGGCTCGCGACGACCGCGACCGTCGGGGGCCGGGCGTCCGCCTCGTGGAAGTCGGCTGGCGCTTCGGACGCCGACTCGTCGCCCCCCGTCGCAATCGCGGATCCGTCGCCAGCCGTTCCGGGCGCCGAGCCGTCGCCGCTCATCGCGACCACCGCCTCGTCGCGGCCGCGACGAGGCGGTGGTCGCGATGAGCGGCGACGGCT
>NZ_NEWI01000117.1:0-8309 GCF_002135005.1 Halorubrum sp. SD612
CACGAGGCGGGCTACGAGGCGCTCGGCCTCGACGCGCGGTACGTCACCTTCGAGCCGGACGCCGACGCCGCGGCCGCGGCGATCACGGGCGCGGCCGACCTCGGAGTGGCGGGGCTCAACGTCACGGTGCCGTTCAAGCGCGACGCCCTCGACGCGGTCGACGCCGCCCCGCTCGCCGCGCGCATCGGCGCGGTCAACACGGTCGACTACGGGCCGGTCCGGGCCGGCGAGGCCGACCGGCCGCGCGGCCACAATACGGACGCCGCCGGGGTGACCCGGGCGCTCGCGCACCACGACGTGGCGGTCGACGGGCGAGACGCGCTCGTCGTCGGGGCGGGCGGCGCGGGACGGGCGGCCGCGTTCGCGCTGGCCGACGCGGGCGCGACGGTCCACGTCGCGAACCGCACCGCGGAGCGGGCCGTCGAGCTGGCCGACGCGGTTCCGGACGCGACCGGCGGCGGCCTCGACGACCTCGGTGAGCGCGTCGCCGCCGCGGACCTCCTGGTCAACGCGACGAGCGTCGGAATGGAAGCGCCCGACGAGACCCCCGTCCCCGCGGAACACCTCCACGGCGACCTCGCGGTCCTCGACGCGGTGTACGCGCCCGTCGAGACGCGGCTGCTGCGGGAGGCCGCCGCCGCGGGCGCGACGACCGTCGACGGCGCGTGGATGCTGCTGTATCAGGGCGTCGAGGCGTTCGAGATCTGGACCGCCGAGGACGCGCCGGTCGACGCGATGAACGCGGCGCTGCGGGCTGCGTTGGAGTAAGGAAGGGTTCGGGACGGGAGGTTCGCCGCTCAGACCAGCCGTTCCGCGATCCGCGCCGCGCCCTCCGCGGCCGCGGTCGCGGGGCTGTCGGGGGAGACGACCTCAACGTCGCGGTCGAGCTCCTCGGCGAGGCGCTTCTCGAACTCCTCGGTGAGCCCGGGGATACACGCCATGCCGCCGGTTGCGGCGAGGGGGCGCCCGAGCGCCAGCTGGTATGGTTTCATGTGGTCGTTCGCGAGCTCCGGGAGGAACTCGTTGGCGACGACGTCGACCGCCTCGTCGATGTACCGGTCGACCGGCTCGCGGACGCCCCGGTCGACGGTGAACTCGTGGCTTCCGCCGCCCGGCTGCTGGATCACGTCCGTGAACGGCTCGAAGTCGTACACGTCCGCGTGCTCCTCTTTATACTCGCGGGCGGTCGTCCGGTCGATGTGGACGCGGCCCTGGCTCTCCTCCTCGACGGCGGCGACGATCCGGCGGTCGACCTCGTTACCCGTCACCGAGCCGGTCGAGAACGGCGAGAGCTGCTCGCCGCGCCGGTAGGCGCACGCCTCCATCGTCGTCGACCCGAGGTTCACCGAGACGAACACCTCGTCGATCGCGTCAAGGTCGTCGCCGTAGGCGGGGATCGCCCCGCACAGCGACTCGGGGTAGCTCCGGGTCTCGACCTGGCCGATGGAGGAGCCCTCGATCACCGACTTGAGGTTCTCGACGCCCGCCTCGTTGTCGATGGTCGGCACCGCGTAGACGACCGCGCTGTCCTCGGGCACGTCGTAGGCATCTACGATGGCCTCGAAGAAGCGCTCTGCGTCCGCGACGCTGTCGTCGTCCTCGGGGAGGCCCGACCGCAGCATGAAGCGCACGCGGTCAGGGTACTCGACCGCGGCCTCCTCGCCGAACAGCACCTTCTCTTCGCCGGTGATGGCGTCCTCGTAGGTCGCCAGACAGGTCAGCACCGAGTGGCGCTCCCGTCCGCCCCGCCCGTCGGGAACGTCGAGCACCGTTCGGGTGCTGCCGAGTTTTACGCCGACCGCTGCCGATTCGTCCGATTCGTTGATGTCCGTGGGTTCGTCGTCGCTCATTGGTCACTCGCACACGAAGCGATCCGGACGATGGAGACGAGGCTGATCCGGTGGTCCGCGGGGGTGAACGGCCGGTCGCGCGTCGGGGCGTCGAACCCCTCCAGCCGGCGCGAAAGCGCCGCGACCGCGTCGTCGCCGACCCAGTCGAGCTCGCCGTAGTAGGACAGCGCGTCCCGGCTCCGCACGTGGCCGCCGACGTCGACGAGGTAGCCGAGCCACTCGCCGATCTCTCGCTCCGCCGCGGGCGACGCCGGGATCGCCGTCAGGTACGGCCGATCCGCGGGGTCGTCGCCGTCGAACCGCGCACCACGCTGACGCTGGAGCAGCTCCGTGAACGCGGCCGAGCGCGCCGCCTGCTCGGCTCGGTTCCGGTTCGGCCGCCGGAGCGCCCGCTCCCGAGGCGCCCCGTCCGCACCGTCTCGCGGCGCGTCCGCGATCCGGCGCAGCTCCCGTACGTCGTATCGTCGTGGATTCAGACTCATGTTTCCGTCCGTCGTTCGCGTCCGTACCTGAATCCTCACGGCGGGGTCATATGATAGTTAGGCCTCGGTTATCAGCGGTGAGAAACGTCGTGGTGGCACGACCGGCGCCGGGAGCGCTCGCCGCGCGCTCGTGCGCGGACCGTGTGCGGCCGCTCAGTCGACGACGCGTTCGCGAGCGCGACGCTGCCGGCGGCGAGTGCGGTCCCGGCGACCACGTCGGTCGCCCAGTGGATCCCGAGGAACATCGTCGCCACCACGATGCTCGCGGTGAGGAACGCGGCCACTGGCGTCCACCGCGGGAACTCCTCGTGGGTAAAGACGGCCGCGAGCAGCACCGTCACCGACAGCGCGGTGTGAAGCGAGGGGAAGACGTTCGTCTCGACGTTCACTCGCGCCGTCAGCCGCGTCACGCCGCGGAACCAGTCGAGGAGGAGCGGCTCGACGCTCGCGGCGCTCTGGTCGGCACCGGGCACGTCGCGGTAGCTGCGCGGACCGTACGCGACGACCCCGGCGTAGCAGGCGATCGCGAACGCGTAGTTGACCGCGTACGCCGCGATCAGTCGCTTCAGCGGTCGCAGATTCCGGGCGAACGCGTACGCCACGAGCGGGAACGAGAGCAACACGACGTAGCCGACGACGTATATCGGTCCGAAGTAGTACACCGCGGCCCGCGGGATCGCGTCCTGTATCGCGGCCACGAGGTCGCCCTCCACAGCGTAGATGGCAGTCGTCGCGCGGTAGCCGTACTCGAACGAGAACGCTTCCAGCCGTCGAAGCAGGCCCTTGTTGACGGCGAGCACGAGCGCGAATCCGCCGACGTACGGCGCGATTCTGCGCGCGCGCTCGCGGAGCAGTTCGCGGTCCGCGAGGACGCTCCGGACTCGATCGCGGCCGACACACGCCGGTAGCAGCGCGGCGAACGCGGCGACCACGGCGGCGAGGACGACGCCGAGGAGCCGGAGGAACTCGACCGGGAGTTGCTCGATCATCGACTACGTCTCACCCGTCATCCGTCGGTACGAGGCCAGGACCGGACCGGTATTACTCCCTCGGTAGCGGTGGGTCGGTCCGCGTCTCCGACGACCGCCGCGCTCCGCACCGCCCCGTCGACTCAGTCCGACTCTGCCCACGGGAGCGGCTCGGTACACCAGTGACAGAATTCGAGGTCGGCGTCGATCTCCTTGCCGCAGTTGGGACAGGTCACGTCGACGGCCTCGCCGTCCCCGCCGCTCACGGCCGCGACCGGCGCGGCGTGACCGGCTCCCGCCCCGTCGTCGCCGTCGGCGCGCTCGACCTGACGCCGCATCGCCTCGGCGGTGGCGGCGCGTTCGCGCTCCGCGGCGACGGTCCGGCCGACGAGGTACGCGTCGAGCGCCGACAGCAGCGACAGGAGCGCGATCGGCAGCGCCACGTCCGGGGGGACCGCGGCCGACACCGCCGCGGGGTCGGCGAGAGGGTCGACCGGTTCGACGTCGTACAGGGCAAACAGCGCGACGCCGCCGCCGATGATCGTCAGGTGCCACAGCAGCGCCCGGCCCCACCGGCGCAGCGAGAGGTGGCCGAGCCCCGGGAGGACCAGCGCGAGCACGGCGGCGAGGACGGGACGCAACTGGCTTCGCATACGGCCCGGGTTCGATCGGCCCGTACTTAGGCCTGCGGTGTCGCACCGAGCGACCGCGGCCGGGCGGTCGGTGTCGTCGCTCGGACGCCCCGGGGATCCAGTCGCGGATAACAACCGTTAATCGCCGCCCGGTCGTCGGCCGCGACATGAGCAGCCAGCGGGCGACCGCGTTCGTCCCGGGTCACGTCACCGCCTTCTTCAGCGCGCACCGCGACGACGACCCGACCGTCGCCGGGTCGCGCGGCGCGGGCGTGACGCTCACCGACGGCGTGACGGTCCGAGTGTCGGCGGCGGACAACGGGGACACGGTGGCGGACGCCGCCGCCGCTGGGGAGACGACCATCGACGGCGAGGTCGGTTCGATCGGCGCGGTCGACGACGTGCTCGCCGAACTGGACGCGACCGCCGCCGACGTGGCGGTCGAGACCGACCTCCCGATCGGCGCGGGCTTCGGCGTCTCGGGCGCCGCGGCGCTCGGGGCCGCGCTCGCGGCGAACGACGCGTTCGACCGGGGGCGCTCCGAGAACGAGCTCGTCCGCGTCGCCCACGCCGCGGAGGTCGACCGCGGGACCGGCCTCGGCGACGTGGTCGCGCAGGCGCGCGGCGGGGTCCCGGTCCGGCTCGAACCCGGCGCGCCGGGCGTCGGCGAGCTCGACGGTGTGCCGGCGAGCGCGCGCGTCGAGTACGTCACGTTCGGCGAGCTGTCGACCGAGGAGGTACTCGGCGGCGACACGGACGCCCTCTCGGCGGCCGGCGAGGACGCGCTCGACCGGCTTCGGGCGGACCCGCGGCTCCCGACGCTGATGGACGCGGCCCGCGGATTCGCCGGCGAGGCTGATCTCCTCGTTCCCGAGGTGGCCGAGGCGATCGACGCGGTCGACGCGGCCGGCGGCGAGGCCGCGATGGCGATGCTCGGCCGCACCGTCTTCGCGCTCGGCACCGGGCTCTCCGACGCGGGCTACGACCCCGAGGCCTGCCGGATCGACGCCGCGGGCGCGCGGCTCGTTGACGACTGAGGGCGCCTCGGATCCGAGTATCGGCTCCAGAAGCGGGCGACGACCACAGAAGACAGCGACGACCCCTTCGAGAAGCATCGCGGAAGCGCCGACAGCAACCAGACGATGCCGGAGCGGATGCGTCGACTCCGCGGCGAGTACCCGCGAGAGGTCGATGGCCCACCAGAAACCGACGAGGGTTCCGACGGCGGGACGACGGGTGCCGACCCGTGACGACGGCGGTCGACACGAACGCGTTCCTCGGGCTGCTGTACGACGACGAACGCGCTGACGCAAGCGGGGCGGCGCTCAGGCGCGCGTATCGAGACGGAGCGGTCGTTGCCGCGCCCGTCGTCTACGCCGAACTCGCGGCCGACGGCCGCTTCGCATCGGCCGCCGACCTCGATCGCTTTCTCGCGGACTTCAGCGTCGACGTGACCGAACCCTCACGCGAGGCGCGCTTCGCCGCGGGCGAGCGGTTCCGGGAATACGTGGACCGCCGTCCGGACGGAATCCAGTGTCCCGCGTGCGGTGAGAAGCGGTCCGTCGACTGCGAGGCGTGCGGCAAGTCGCTCTCACCGCGCCAGCACGTCGCCGCCGATTTCCTCATCGGCGCGCACGCCGCAGTCGACTGCGACGGACTGGTCAGCTTCGACGAGGAGTTCTACTCGACGTACTTCCCGTCGCTGACCGTGTCTCCCGCGTGATCGGTTACCGGGTTTCGTCCGGAAAGAGGTCCCGCAAGTCCGGGTGTTCGCGGGGTTCGATCGGCGGTTCTTGACTCCGGGCCGCGGACGGATCGGAGGCGATCCGGTCCCGGATCCGTTGTCACTCCTCGTGGCGACACAGGACGTTCACCGTAATCTCGTCGAGTTCGAACACGGACGCGACCGCCGCCCGGTGGAACCCCTCGCACAGTTGTATCTCCCCGTCCCGTCCGATCGCGACGACCGGTACACCGCCGTCTCTCGAAGCCGCTCTCTCCCGTCGAGGTCCCAGTCGCCGCCCTCGACGCGGCCTCCTCGCAGCGCCCGCCGACGAACAAAGCTTTACCGCGTCGCCCGCCTAGCTCCGGCAAATGGTACTCGACGACCTCGGCACGTCCCTGCGGAGCAGCCTCGACAAGCTCCAGGGGAAGTCCCGACTCTCCGAGAGCGACGTCGAGGAGATCGTCAAGGAGATCCAGCGCTCCCTGCTGTCCGCCGACGTCGACGTCTCCCTCGTGATGGAGCTGTCGGACTCGATCAAGTCCCGCGCGCTCGAAGAGGAGCCGCCGGGCGGCACCACGGCGAAGGACCACGTCCTCAAGATCGTCTACGAGGAGATGGTCGAGTTGGTCGGCGACTCGACCGAGCTCCCCTTAGAAAACCAGACGATCCTCCTCGCCGGCCTCCAGGGGTCGGGGAAGACGACCTCCGCGGCGAAGATGGCGTGGTGGTTCTCGAAGAAGGGGCTCCGGCCCGCGGTCGTCCAGACCGACACCTTCCGGCCGGGCGCGTACGACCAGGCGAAGCAGATGTGCGAGCGCGCGGAGGTCGACTTCTACGGGAACCCCGACAACGACGACCCGGTCGACATCGCCCGCACCGGCCTCGAAGAGACGGCCGACGCGGACGTTCACATCGTCGACACGGCGGGGCGGCACGCGCTCGAAGACGACCTCATCGCGGAGATCGAGGAGATCGAAGGCGTCGTCGACCCCGACCGCTCGCTGCTCGTCTTGGACGCCGCGATCGGGCAGGGCGCGAAGGAGCAGGCCCGACAGTTCGAGGAGTCGATCGGCATCGAGGGCGTCGTGATCACCAAGCTCGACGGGACCGCGAAGGGCGGGGGCGCGCTGACCGCGGTCAACGAGACCGACTCCTCGATCGCCTTCCTCGGGACCGGCGAGACGGTCCAGGACATCGAGCGGTTCGAGCCGTCGGGGTTCATCTCCCGGCTGCTCGGCATGGGCGACCTGAAGCAGCTCTCCGAGCGCGTCGAGCGCGCGATGCAGGAGACCCAGGAAGAGGACGAGGACTGGGACCCCGAGGACATGCTTCAGGGCGAGTTCACCCTGAAGGACATGAAACGGCAGATGGACGCGATGAACAAGATGGGGCCGCTCGACCAGGTGATGGACATGATCCCGGGGCTCGGCGGCGGGATGATGGACGAGCTCCCGGACGACGCGATGGACGTCACCCAAGACCGGATGCGCCGCTTCGAGCGCATCATGGACTCGATGACGGAGGAGGAGCTCGAGAACCCGCGCGTCGTCGGCCAGTCGCGCACGGAGCGCATCGCCCGCGGCTCGGGCACCGACGAGGAGACGGTCCGGCAGCTGCTCGAACAGCACTCGATGATGGAGCAGACGATCAGCCAGTTCCAAGGGATGGGCGAGGGCGATATGCAGCGCATGATGAAGAAGATGGGCGGCGAGGGCGGCGGCCTCGGCGACATGATGGGCGGCGGCAAGGGCCCGTTCTGAGCGGCGCCGCGAGGCGGTTCCCGTGCGGCTGTCCGCTCCATCCGGTCGGGGCGACGACAAAACACTTCTGACGGGGGCGAGTTGAGGCCGGCGTGACCGTGCGCGACGTGGTGACCGACAACCTCGGATACGCCCTCCTCGGCGGTCCGGCGGTGGCCGTCCTCTCGGGGCTCGCCGGGGCGTCCGCCCTCGGGACGGCTGGCGGCGTCGCCTGCGGGACGGCGGCGTACGGCCTCGGGTGGGTGCTCGCGGTCCGCCGGTCGACGGGAGACGCCGAACCGCCGTCGGACGCCGACGAGGCCGACGGCCGTCGCGAGGGCGAGCTAGAGGCGCAGAAGGGGTCGTACGGCGGCGGTGGCGGATAGCGCCCGCGCCGGCGTTCGCCCTCGCGGCGGCAGGTAACGCGGCACGAGTACAGAGAACGCAACGCGGCGACGGGAGCCCACACGCCGCGTGACCGCGGGCCGCCCGACGCTTCAGACCTTTTATGCCGTCGACCGGGCAAGGACGCCCGATGCGCTCCCGTCGAATCGGCGAGTACGACGCCCTCCTCCTCGTCTCGCTCGTCTGGTTCCTCGGGAAGTTCGTCCGGTACCTCTTCCCGCCGCTGTTCGAGTCGATCCGGGGCGCCTACGGCGTGAGCAACGCGACCGTCGGGACCGCGTTCACCGGCTTCATGATCGTGTACGCGCTGTTACAGTTCCCGAGCGGTGCGGTCGCGGACCGGGTGGGTCCGGTACGGGTGATCGTCGCCGGCGCGCTCGTCGCGGGCGCGGGGTCGCTCGCGTTGGTGGTCGACGCCCCCTTCGCCGCGCTGGTGGCCGCGATGCTCGTCATCGGCGCGGGGACGGGCGTCCACAAGACCGTCTCGGTGCGGCTGATCGCCCGCGT
>NZ_NEWI01000118.1:0-8274 GCF_002135005.1 Halorubrum sp. SD612
GCGCTAACACGAGGAAGTTCGCGAGGAACGCGACGTTGACGACCACCTGCGTCGCGCGCCGGCCGTACAGCTCCGCGTAGCAGTCGGAGGCGAGGAACGTGAGCGCGTACGCGAGCGCGGCGCCGGGCAGCAGGATCTCCGCGCCGACCACCGGCAGCGCGAACGGGAGCGGCAGCGCGAGCACCTTCGCTGCGGTGAGCTGTGCGGTCCCGAGCGCGACCGTGAACAGCGTGATAAGCGCCACCGCCGCGACCGCCGTCCGGTCCAGCGGGTCGGTCCGGAAGGGCCCGTTCCCGCCGGCCGCCGTCCGACTACTCATCGGTCTCCCCCGTTGACTCGCTCCTCTCCAACCCCGCCGCCGTCGCCGGGTCGTCGTCGAGCCGGTCGTGGCGGGCGTCGATCTCGTCGAGCAGGTCGAGGGTCTTCCGGATCGACGCGCGCACCGCGTCGCTGCGGTTCACGAACTTCCCGTCGTCGCCCACGTGGTCGTCGAGGTCGGCAAGCAGCTCCGCCGGGATCTCGACGCTTATCTTCGGCATACTCGCGTCGTGGACGCCGGGTAGGGATGAACGTTATTATCCGGAGATTATCGAGAGAGTCCCGAAGTGCTCGACCCGACGTCCGGCTGCGCTGCCCGCCCGCCCAGAGCTCGTAAACCGCTACGTTGAAGTGGGTTTACGAGTCCGTTGAGTCATGGCAACGAACACGGAGTCCGTCGATCTCGTCGGCGACGAGGCGGCGACGAACCTCGCTCGCGCCGCGCTGTTCGCGGCGCTCGTCGGGGCGTTCGCGTACGTCTCCTTCCCGAACCCGCTCTCGGCAGGGGTACCGATCACGCTCCAGGTCCTCGGCGTGTTCCTCGCGGGGATCATGCTCGGCCCGGTGTGGGGGTCGCTCTCGATGGTCCTGTACCTCGCCGCCGGCGCGGTCGGCGCGCCGGTCTTCTCCGGCGGCACCGCGGGGATCAGCTACCTGATCGCCAGCCCGACGCTCGGGTTCCTCTGGTCGTACCCCTTCGCCGCGGGAGTGATCGGGCTCGTCGCCCACCGCGGGACGAGCCTCTCCGAGGTCGACGCGGTCCCGACGCCGGTCCTCGTGGGAGCGATGGTCGCCGGGACCGCGATCATCTACGGGTTCGGCACGGTCGGCTTCGCGGTGATACAGTACGACCCGTGGTACGCGTCGCTGTGGCAGGCGTTCCTCGTCTCTTCGCTCGCCTTCGTCCCCGTCGAGGCGGTCAAGATCGCCGCCGCCGTCGGCATCGTCAAGAACGACGCGATCGCGGCTGCCTGACCCGGCGTGATCGCCGTCAGCGACCTCACGCACGCGTTCGACGGGGCGGTCGCGCTCGACTCGGTCTCGCTCTCCGTCGACGACGGCGAGTTCCTCCTCGTCACCGGCCCGAACGGCTCTGGCAAGACGACGCTCGTCCGTCACTTCAACGGCCTGCTCTCGCCCACCGAGGGAGAGGTCCGGGTCAACGGCGTCCCGGCCGAGGCGGACCTCGTCGCGGCGCGGACGGCGGTCGGGATGGTGTTCCAACGCCCGGCGGACAGCTTCGTCGCCGCGACGATCGCGGCCGACGTGGCGTTCGGCCCCGAGAACCTCGGTCTGTCCCACGACGAGATCGACCGACGCGTGGCGACCGCCCTCGACGCTGTCAACCTCGCCGGGCGGGGCGACGAGCGGATCGACGCGCTCTCCGGCGGCGAGAAGGCCCGTGTCGCGGTCGCCGGCGCGCTGGCGATGGAGCCGGACCACCTCGTCCTCGACGAGCCGTTCTCGGGGCTCGACGAGCCCGCCCGTCGCTCGCTGCTGTCTCACCTCGCGTCGCTCTCGGTCGACGGAACGGGGATCGTCGTCGTCACTCACGACCTGCGCGGCCTGATCGACCGGTGTGACCGGGTGATCGCGCTCGCCGACGGGTCGATCGCGTTGGACGCCCCGCCCGAGGCGGCGCGCGCCGAACTCCCCGCGCTCGACGTCCACGTCCCGGCGAGCGAGCGCCTCGAGGGCGAGTCCGACACGCGATGATCGGCTACGTCCCCGGCTCGACTGTCGCGCACCGGCTCGACCCCCGGGCGAAGATCGCCGTTCAGGTCGCGTTCGCCGCCGCGGCGTTCGCGTACACGACCCCCCGCGGGCTCGCCGTCCTGTCCGTCCTCGCGCTCGCGGTCGCCCGGCTCGCGTCGCTGTCGCTCGCCGGCGTCGTCCGCTCGTTCAGGGTCATCCTCCCCTTCCTCGTCGCCGCGCCGCTCGTCGCGACGATCGAGCTGTCTCCGCCGGCGATAGACCCGGGAGCGGCCGTCTACCCGGCGCTGTCGAGCTACCGCGTGCTGCTCGTCGTCGTCGTCAGCGCGGCGTACGTCCGTACCACGACGGTCCGGGAGTCGCGCGCGGCGATCCAGCGGACCGTCCCGGGTCGCCCCGGCGTGTTCCTCGGCGTCGGCGTCTCGCTCGTCTTCCGGTTCCTCCCGGTTCTCCGGCGGGAGATCACGGCGGTCAGGGAGGCGTCGGCGGCCCGGCTCGGCACCGAACGCCCGCTCGTCGACCGGATCGAGCGCGTCGCCGTCGCGGGCGCGACCCGGACGCTGGGGCGCGCGGACCGCCTCTCCACGGCGCTCTCGGCCCGCTGTTTCGCGTGGAACCCGACGCTGCCGCGGCTGATGCTCACCCGGATCGACGCGCCGGCGCTGGCGCTCGCGGGAGCGCTGCTGGCGGCGGCGCTGTTTCGGGCCGTCTGAGCCGTCGTCGCTTGCGCGGACCGGGATCTCCTCCGCGGCGGGAGTCCTTCGATTCGCGCGAACGCCGCGCGGCGGCCGCTGCGCTGTGGCAAGTTTTAACCCGGCCGTATCCCGGTGATCGATCATGACTCCCTTACAGGCGGCCACCCGCGAAACCTTCTGGACCATCGGTCCGGTGGGGAAGGCCGCGTTCTACTGGCTCGCCGTCGTCGCGATCCTCGTCTTCCTGTACGGCGTGTACGCGCGGTTCGCGGCGTACGCGCGCGGGAGCGAAGACCCGCGAGACCGGCTGTCGGACCTCCCCGGACGGGTGATCGGGGCGACGAAGACCGTCCTCGCGAACGAGAACCAGTTCGACGGGGACCTCTACACCGGCGTGATGCACACGTTCGTGCTGTGGGGGTTCCTCGTCCTGCTCGTCGCGACGACCATCCTCGGGATCGACATCGACCTCTACCGTCCGCTCACGGGCGAGTCCTTCTGGGTCGGCGACTTCTACCTCGCGTACCAGTTCGCCGTCGACGCGTTCGGCCTGCTGTTCGTCGTCGGCGTCGGCATGGCCGCGTACCGCCGCTACCGGCAGCGCGAGGGGCGGCTCTGGGGAAAACACACCTCCTTCGAGGACGACGCGTTCGTGTGGACGCTGTTCCTGCTCGGCGTCGGCGGCTTCGTCGTCGAGGGCGTGAGTATGGTCGGCCAGCCGGGGCGGGCGACCGAGACGGTGAGCTTCGTCGGGATGGCGCTCGCGACCGGGCTGGAGTCGTCCGGGCTCACGGCCGCGGGCGCCGAGGCGATATACGGCGTCCTCTGGTGGAGCCACTCGCTGCTGGCGTTCGCGTTCGTGGCGTGGATCCCCTACGCGAAGCCGTTCCACATGATCTCGTCGTTCGCCAACGTCGTCGCCCGCGACGAGAAGGCGGGCGCGCGGCTCCCGAACGTCCCCGCGGACCTCGACCACACGAACGCGGAGTCGCTCGACGACTTCACCTGGAAGGAGCTGATGGACGGCGACGCCTGTACGAAGTGTGGCCGGTGTACCGACGCCTGCCCCGCCGACACGGTCGGGCGCAACCTCGACCCGCGGAACGTCATCCTCGATCTGAAGTCGTACCGCGAGTCGGTGAGCGACGACCCGGTGGCCGGCTCGGGCGGTGGAGGCGGTCCCGCGGCGACCGACGGCGGCACGGTCCCCATCGTCGCCGACGAGGGCGGCGTCATCGACGCCGAGTCGATGGAGTCCTGTATGTCCTGTATGGCGTGTATGGACGCCTGCCCGGTCGACATCGAGCACCTCACCTCCTTCACGAAAATGAACCGCCAGCTCGTCGACGAGGGGGCGGTCGACTCGAACCTCCAAGACGTGTTCCAAGACGTGATGCAGAAGGGGAACACCTTCGGCGACTCCCAGGCGACCCGCGGCGACTGGGCCGACGACCTCGACGGCGTCGAGGTCCCGGACGCCCGCGAGACCGAGGTGGAGTACCTCTGGTACGTCGGCGACTACCCGAGCTTCGACGATCGGAACAAGAAGGTCGCGCGTGCGCTCGCCCGCCTCTTCGACGAGGCGGACGTGTCGTTCGGCATCCTCTTTGACGACGAGAAGACGGACGGCAACGACATCCGCCGGATCGGCGAGGAGTTCCTCTACCTCGAACTCGCCGGCCACCACGTCGAGACGTTCGCCGACTGCGAGTTCGAGAACATCGTCTGTACCGATCCGCACTCCTACAACACGATCAAAAACGAGTACCCCGAGGTCGACTTCGCGGAGTTCGCGGACGACCCGATGATGCCGTTCGAGCGCGAGGAGCCGTGGAACGCTGACGGCGCGGTCGACGTGTTCCACTGGACGCAGGTGGTCGAGGAGCTGGTCGAGGCGGGCCGGCTCGACCTCTCGGGCGACGAGCTGGACTACACCGTCACCTACCACGACCCATGTCACCTCGGCCGGTACAACGACGAGTACGAGGCGCCCCGCGAGCTCATCCGGGCGACCGGCGCCGATCTCCACGAGATGCCCCGGTCGCGGGACGACTCGTTCTGCTGCGGCGGCGGCGGCGGCGGGCTCTGGACCGAACACGAGGAGGAAGTCAAGCCGAGCGAGGAGCGCCTCCGTGAGGCCGTCGAGGACACCGACGCGGGGGCGTCGATCGAGAAGTTCGTCGTGGCCTGTCCGATGTGTACGACGATGTTCGAGGACGGGCGGAAGACGGGGGACTTCGAGGACCAGATCGAGATCGTCGACGTGGCGGAGCTGCTGATCGAGGCGGTGGAGGTCGGATCGTAGCGTGGGGACTCGGTCCGTCGGAGCCGCCGGACCGAGACGCTCGCCGCGACCGCCGTCCCTACGCTCGCCGCGACCGCCGGTCCGTCGCCTCGTCCGTGCGCCGCAACAGCGCTCGCCCGGGGGCGCGGTCGCGGACCGGCGCGTCGCCGAGGTAGTCGACGAGCGCGTCGCGGAGCAGGGCGACGCCCTCGTCGTCGAGCGCCGCGCCCCGCTCTAACGACTCGATCGGGCGGTGGTACGGTGCCTCGTCGTCGGTCGCGCTCCGCGCGGCGTCGAGCAGCGCGGCGTGAGCCACCCACGCCTCCTCCCGGGAGGTCGTCGGCGCCGGCGGCCCGTCGGTCGTGGGAGGCGTCATTCGTCCGGGTTCTCCCGGTACGAGGACTTAAAACCACGTCCCGGTTTCGCCCCGATCCGGCGCCGAGGAGCCGCGCGCCGCCGTCTCTCCCCGCCGACCGTCGCTCTTCGGGAGTATATACTACTATATAGAATATGTGGAAGCATATAGCCGTACTGGGGAGTATGCGACACCACGTACCGTTCATAGCATACTACTTAACCGGAACTCGTCCACCCACACGTAATGGAGTCCAGTCACGACGCGGACGCAACGGGAATCACGCGGCGGAAATCGCTCGCGGCGATCGCTGGCGCCGGGGCGCTCGGTCTCGCCGGCTGTACGCAGAGCGGAGACGGCGGCTCGGGCGGCGACGAGCTCTCCGGTCCGATCAACATCGCCGGTTCGAGCACGGTGTTCCCGCTGATGAGCGCGGTCATGGAGGACTTCGCCGAGCAGCACCCCGGCGTCGACCCCGACATCAGCTCGACGGGGTCCGGCGGCGGATTCTCGAACTTCTTCTGTACGGGCGACACCGACTTCAACAACGCGAGCCGCCCGATCCAGCCCGAGGAGGAGGAGCTATGCGAGGAGAACGGCGTCGAGTACGTCGAGCTGATCGCGGCGACCGACGCGCTCACGGTCGTCGTCAACCCCGACGCCGACTGGATCGACTCGCTCACGACCGAGGAGCTCGCCCAGATCTGGAAGTCCGACCCCGTCCAGACGTGGGACGAGGTCCGCGACGAGTTCCCGAACGAGGAGATAAACCGCTTCGGCGCCGCCGACACCTCCGGCACGTACGACTACTTCATCGAGGCGATCCTCGAAGAGGAGGGCCACACCAGCGACTATCAGGCGACTGAGCAGGACAACACGATCGCCCAGGGCGTCTCCGGCGACCCGTACGCGATCGGCTACTTCGGCTTCGCGTACTACTTCCAGAACCCCGACCAGCTGAAGGCCCTCGGCATCGACGACGGCGACGGGCCGGTCGAGCCGAGCCTCGAAACCGCCTCGTCGGGCGAGTACACGCCGCTCTCGCGGCCCCTCTTCACCTACCCGTCGATCGAGTCACTCGGCGAGGAGCACATCGCCGAGTTCGCCCGCTACTTCGTCGAACAGACGACGAACGAGGAGCTCGTCGCCAACGACGTCGGCTACGTGCCCGCCACCGAGGAGACGCAGGAGGAACAGATGCAGACGCTCGAAGACGCGATCGAGCAGGCGCAGGGCTGAGCCGGCGCGATGAACCGGTGTATTGATTTACGACAGCGTTCGATACCCCACCGTTCGTGACTGACAGCACAGAGAGTCCCGACCTGTCGCGGCGGGGCGGACTCACACGACTGAAGGAGGGAACCTACGGCGGCCTGTTCGCGGCGTGTGCGGCGATAACCCTGCTCACCACGGCCGCAATCTTCGTCACGCTCCTGTCGGACGCGGTGGTGTTCTTCCGCTCGATCTCGGTCGCCGAGTTCCTCACCGGCACCAACTGGAGCCCGAACCCGGCCGGCGGCGGGCAGGCGTTCGGCATCATCCCGCTTCTCATCGGGACGATCACGGTGACGATCACCGCGGCGTTCATTTCGATCCCGATCGGGACGCTCACGGCAATCTACCTCAGCGAGTACGCGACCCCGAACGCCCGGTCGATCCTGAAACCGCTGTTGGAGATCCTCGCGGGGATCCCGACGGTCGTGTACGGGTACTTCGCGCTCGTGTACGTCACTCCGGCGCTGAAGGTGACGCTGTTCCCGGAGATGAGCACGTTCAACGCCCTGTCCGCGTCGATCATGGTCGGGATCATGACGATCCCGATGGTGTCGTCGATCTCCGAGGACGCCATGAGCGCCGTGCCCGACGAGCTGCGGCAGGCCGGCTACGGGCTCGGCGCGACCAAGTTCGAGGTGTCGACCGGCATCGTCGTCCCGGCGTCGATCTCCGGGATCGCCTCCTCGTACATCCTCGCCGTCTCCCGCGCTATCGGCGAGACGATGATCGTCGTCGTCGCCATGGGCGCGCAGGCGCGGATGCCCGCGGTCCGGGAGGCGCTCTTCGGTATCCCCTTCGTCAACCCGGCCGACGTGCTCTTGGAGTCCGGGATGACCATCACCGTCGCGATGGTCCAGATCACCGGCGGCGACCTCACCGGCGGGACGCTCCCGTACAACTCCATGTTCGCGCTCGGCCTCGCGCTGTTCGCGGTAACGCTCGTCATGAACGTGATCAGTGATATCATCGCGCAACGCTACCGGGAGGAGTACTGATGGCGACCGACAACGCGAACGCGAACGGCTTCGGCGAGGTCAGTCGAGTCCGGGGAATCGTCTTCGAGTACCTGTCCCTGGGCGCGAGCGTGTTCGGCCTCGTCGCGCTCGGCGTGCTCCTCGTGTACGTCGCCATCGACGCCTTCGATCTCGCGAACGCGAGCCCGGAGTGGCTGCTGACGTACTTCCTCACGCTCGTCGTCCCGTTCCTCGCGTTCTGCCTGTACAGCGCGAGCGACCCGACCGTGACCCGACGCGCGCTCGGCGCGCTCGGCGGCGGCCTCGTCGCCGTCGCCGCGCTGTTCACCGCCATCGAGGCGCTCGTCGTGCCGATTCCGCGGCTCAACTGGCAGCTCGCGTACCTCTTCGTCGTCGCGGCCCCGGTCACCGCGTACCTCGCGTACGTCGGCAGCGGCGGCCGCGTCGGCGCGGTCGGCTTCGGACTCCTCGGGCGGCTGGTCGGCGGAGCCGCCGTAGGGCTCGCGGTCGGCACGCTGTTCCTCGTGTTCGACCCGCTGCTGTGGTTCCCCGCGTACACGCTCGGGGTCCTCCCGGCCGTCGGGCTGGGCGCGTTCGGGCGGCGACGGTCGACGCCCCGGGCGCGGACCGCGGCGGCGCCGGGCGGCCTCGGGGGACTGG
>NZ_NEWI01000119.1:0-8268 GCF_002135005.1 Halorubrum sp. SD612
CGACGGTCCTCGTCGGCGACGCCGACGCCGAGCGCGTCGCGGGCGAGGTCGTCGCCGAGGGGAACGAGCCGTTCGCCGCCGTCCGCGAGGCGGTGCGCGCCGTCGACCCGCCGGAATCGCTCGGCCGACCGGAGGCGGCCGAACCGACCGCGACCGACACCCACGACGGATGAGCGACGACGCGGGCGGCGAATTCCGGCGACCGAGGTGCGGCTCGAACCGCGGTCGGACCGAACGCGTGCGACGGCGTGGTACTGACCCGCATAGTAACGAACTTTTAAGTTAAACGGATTGGATAGCATATAAATGCGATGACACGGCCCACCCGGCAACGGGATCACGACCGGCAGCGCGTGGGGGACGAGGACGCCGAGGAAGACGAGATAGACATCGAAGACGTCGACGAACTGGACCCGGAGGACTTCGATCCGGAGGACCTCACCCGGACGGCCGACGGGGAGCTGATACACGAGGAGACGGGGATGATCATCGAGGACGAGCAGATCGATCCCGGCCCGGAGTGGCGCGCGTTCAACCACAACGAGCGGCAGGAGAAGTCGCGCGTCGGCGCCCCGACGACGAAGACGATGCACGACAAGGGGCTGACGACGACGATCGACTGGAAGGACAAGGACGCCTACGGGCGCTCCATCTCCTCGAAGAAGCGGTCGCAGATGCACCGGCTCCGCAAGTGGCAGGAGCGGATCCGGACGAAGGACGCCGGCGAACGCAACCTCCAGTTCGCGCTCTCGGAAATCGACCGGATGGCCTCGGCGCTTGGCGTGCCGCGCTCGGTGCGCGAGGTAGCGTCAGTTATCTACCGGCGAGCCTTGAACGAGGACCTGATCCGCGGTCGCTCCATCGAGGGCGTCTCCACCGCCACGCTGTACGCCGCCTGTCGCAAGGAGGGAATCCCGCGGAGCCTCGAAGAGATCTCCGAGGTTTCGCGAGTCGACCGAAAGGAGATCGGCCGAACGTATCGATACATTTCACAGGAACTCGGTCTGGAGATGCGCCCGGTCGACCCGAAGAAGTACGTCCCCCGGTTCTCCTCGGAGCTGGAGCTCTCTGAGGAAGTCCAGTCGAAGGCCAACGAGATCATCGAGACGACCGCCGAGCAGGGCCTGCTCTCCGGGAAGTCGCCCACCGGCTACGCCGCCGCTGCCATCTACGCGGCCTCGCTGCTCTGTAACGAGAAGAAGACCCAACGGGAGGTCGCCGACGTCGCGCAGGTCACCGAGGTCACCATCCGCAACCGCTACCAAGAGCAGATCGAGGCGATGGGAATCCACAGCTAGGCGGCGTCTGTCCCGTGGTCTCTCACCTTTCCCCTCTCTGCCGTTCTGAAAGGCGGCCGCGCCGGAAACGTTCAAGCCGCCGCGCCGCCAACGCCGACGCGAATGCGGCTCGACGAGTTCATCGAGTTCGAAGCGAACGAGCGCGCCGAGCGGCGGCGCCTCGCCGCGGAGAAGGACTACGGCATCCTCGATCACCTCGACTCCTTCGAGCGGCGCTTCGACGAGCACGTCTCCGACGACGCCGTCGTCGGGAGCGTCTCCCCCTCGATCTTCGTCGGTCGCGCGGACTACCCGAACGTCTCGACCGGACTGTTATCGCCGGTCGGCCGCGAGGAGCGCGCGGCGGCGTTCGAGACCTCCGCGGCGTGGTACGACGAGGGGGTCTCGATCTCGGACGTGTTCGACCGCCGGACGAGCCTGCTCAACTCCACCCGCGGCGTCGACGTCGCGGACGCCGGCGCGACCGGCGGGGAGAAGTCGGTTGGGAGCGAGGGCGGCCCGGCCGAGAGCGTCCACGACGCCTGGAACGGCTGGCTGGGCGTCCAGCGCGAGGTCGCCATCGCGGACCGCCCGGTCGACGTGGAGATCGGGCTCGACGGGCGGCCGGACCTCGACTTCGAAGTCGGCACGGAGGACATCAAGACGCCGACCGGACCGCGGGCGGCGGCCCGCACGGCCGACCTCGGCGAGAACCCGCACGTCCCGCGGCCGGTGAAGAAGACGCTCGAAGACGACGACTGGCGCGCCGAGGGGGCGATGACGTACCTCTACCGCCGCGGGTTCGACGTGTACGAGATCAACACGATCCTCTCGGCGGGCGCGCTCGGCCGCGGCGAGGACCGTCGGCTCGTCCCGACGCGCTGGTCGATCACGGCCGTCGACGACACGGTCGGGCAGTTCCTCCGCGGCTCGATCCGTGACAACCCGACGGTCGACCGGATCGAGGTCCACCGCAACGAGTACCTCGGCAACGCGTTCTGGGTGATTCTGGTGCCGGGACGGTGGGAGTACGAGCTCGTCGAGATGAAGTCGCCCGGCTCGATCTGGAACCCCGACCCCGACGCGGGGGTGTACCTCGCGGCCGCGAACGAGGGGCGCGAGGGGCGGACCGGCTACGTTGAGGAGACGGCGGGCGCCTACTACGCGGCCCGGGTCGGCGTCTTGGAGCACCTCGACGACCGCGGGCGGCAGGCGAAGGCGCTCGTCCTGCGCCACGTCTCGGACGACTACTGGGGGCCGGTCGGCGTCTGGCAGGTGCGCGAGGCGGTCCGGAACTCCTTCGACGGCAAGCTCGGGACCGCGGAGACGTTCGGCGAGCCGGTCCGCGGCGTCGCCGACCAACTCCCCATCTCGCTCGGACGCCTCCGCCGGAAGTCGACGCTGGCGGCCGGGCTTCAGGCAAATCTCGGGGACTTCGTCGACGCGGACTGAGCCGCGGCGCGACGGCTCCCCGGCCCCAATATCTTTACTCACGCCGTCGAGTGGACGCCACATGGTCTCTCTCGTCCCCGCGTTCGGCGGCATCCCGGCCGGCCCCGAGCTGATAATCATCCTGATCATCGCCCTACTCCTCTTCGGCGTTCCGCTCGTCCTCGTCGCGGCAGCGGTGTTGTACCTCACGACGCGCTCCGACGACGAGACAGCCGCCGAGACGACGGACGACGACCGGATCGCCGAACTGGAGGCTGAGGTCGAGCGCCTCCGCGAGCAGGTTGGCGACGAACCGGACGAGATTGAGGAAGAAGAACGGTCGTAAGCGGCTGGAGCGGTCGGCGCGCGCCTGCGAGGCCGCACCGCGGCCGAACAGCGCGTGCGAGGTCGCCGGCGCTACGCGCCGGCTGTCACCGGGCGAAGCCCGGTTGCCCGAGGGACCGTGTCCCTCGCTGGAGTCAGTCGCCGTCGCTTCGCTCCGGCGACTGACAGGGCGAGAGCGAAGCTCTCGCTTACAGCCGGACGTAGTCCGGCGACGAGGCTGGGGAGGTGTGAGGTGCGGTCGCGGTCGGGTGGGACTCAAAGGGGCAGCCGGGAGGCGGGCGCAGGCGATGTAAGCACTGGAAGGAGCGAGTGAAGCGAGCGACTGAAGCGCGCAACGAGCGTGCGCCCGCCTCCCGGCTGGGGCTTTGGCGGCGTCAGCCGTGAGAGGGCCAGCCCGTCGGTATCGGACCGATCGGCCTCCACCATCAACTCATCGCGGTACTACTCCCTCTCAGTCCTCGGCCCAGTAGTACAGGTCCTCGCGGGGCGCGTCGCAGCTCGGGCAGTTCGCGGGGAGCTGGTCGCCGATCTCGCCCATCTCGCCGCACTCCCAGCAGCGCCACATCACGTATGCGGTGCCGAACACGTCGCGCGCGTCGGTGAGCGTCAGCGTGTCCGTCCCCGACGGCGACGCGACGTAGAAGCCGTCGTCGTCGACCCCCCGGATCGAGCCGAGCCGCTCGCCGTCCTCGTTGTACACCGCCTGTCCGATACTCACGTCGGCGAATACGGGTTCTTCGGAGGCCATGCGCGGCTATACGCGTTGATCCCTCATAAGTATGGGAGCAGATAACACGACACGTGAAATATGTTTAACCACTGCTCGACGGTGAACGCCTCCAAGGCCCCAGCCACTTGTTTATAAATGACTGCCAACGGATCGGCAGTGAACACCGCCGAAGTCCCAGCCGCCCACTTATAAATAGCCGACTGTGGATCAGCGGAGAACACCTCCAAAGCCTCAGCCGTGAGGGCGGCGCACGCTCGCTGTCGTTCGAAAGGCGCTTCGCGCCTTTCGTGATGTTGCCAGACTCCGCCGGAGTCTGGCCGCTAGCCAGAAATCGGGGATTTCTGGCGATGACGAGACGCCTTCGGCGTCTCGAACCACGCTCCTCGTCACTCGCTGCGCTCGTTCCTGCGGTGCTTACTGCGCCGTACTTCGTCCTCCCGGCTGCCCCTTCGAGTCCCGCCCCGCACAGCACGGCGACCACACCTCACACCTCCCCAGCCTCGTCGCCCGCGGCGCAGCCGCCGGCTGCCAGAGGCGCGTCGCGCCTCGCTGCCGCTCACGCCCTCCGGGCGTTCGCGGCGTCCCTCGCGCGGGCGCTCGTCGGCACGCGCCACCGCACAGCAAACCCGTGGCTCTGCGCTGGTAATTCGGTCACACGCAAGCGAAAACCGAGTTAAAAGCCCAAAACGGCCGATTCAGGCGACCGGCGTGCGCTCGACGACGGTGCCGTCGACGGTCGGGTACTGCTCGACGATCTCCCCCTCGGCCAAGTCGCCGTCCTCGACCATCTCTTCGAGGAGCCACCACGCGATCTCGACGTGGTTCGATTTTACGGTGTAGAACTCCTCGGGGACGCCGAGCGCCTCGAACCGTTCGGCGTCGGCGAACGCCTTCCCGTAGACGAGCGTGCCGTCGTCGGTCACCTCGTCGAACTCGCGGCGGATGTTCTTCGCCATGCGCTTCAGGCGGTTCCGGTGTTGGGCGGCGTCTTTGAACACCGACGTACAGAAGTACACCTTCTCGTGGCTCGCCATCTCCTCGAGGATGGCGTCGTCCTTCGACCCCTCCACGGCGGACATGTGGCCCTCCTGGAGTTCGAACCCCTCCTCTTGCATCCGGCGGTAGTTCCCGTCGGACATCTCGAACTCGTTGATGTTACAGAACTCCGCGGCGCCCTCGTCTAAGAACTCCAGGAACTCCGGCTCCGCGCGAATTCCGGGAATCTCGAATGCGGGCGTGAGCCCCTCCTCGCGGGCGATATGGAGTATCTCCTCCCACTCGGTGCCGTGCATGTCGCCCCACATCTCCAGCGGCGGATGGAAGCGGATCTCGTCGAGGCCCGCCTCCGAGAGGCGACGCATGTTCTCGCGGCCGCCCGTGATCCCGGTGTAGAGGTGCGTGTGGTGGTCCTCGCCGAACTCGTCTTTCAGCAGTTCGAGGTAGCGGGTCGTCTTCGCCATCGCCTCCTGGGGTTCGCCGCCGGTGATCGAGGTGCCGAGCGCGCTCATGCGCTTGGCCTCCTCGATGACGTCCGCGTCGGACTCGACTTTCCGCTCGTTGGCGTACACGTCGGTGACGTTCTTCCGGTTCTCTCCGAGGGGGCAGTAGAAGCAGTCTCGCTGGTCGCAGTAGCCGTAGACAAAAAGCACCATCTTCCCGCCCTTGGCGCACTGTTCACAGCCCTTGGAGATCATCTACCCCCCTCTACCGGCCGCGGCCTCAAAAAGCGTCCGAACCGCGCTGTGCCGGGAGAGCCGTTGGCACGGCCGGGGGTCCGTCGGTCGCGCGGCGCCGAAGCGGGGGGGTAACCGAACACAAAGTATGTACCCCTCCCCCCCGCCGCGAGGGGAGGGCATGACTCCCGACGAGCCGACCGACACCGCAGACGAGAACCGCTCGACCGACGCCACGACCCGGCGGGGCGCGCTCGGGCTCGCGGGCACCGTCGGCCTCGCGGGGCTCGCCGGCTGTGCCGCGCTCGACGTCGCGACAGGCGGCCCGGCGGAGTTCAGCTCCGGCACCGCGACCGTCGCCGACGCGACGCTCTCGGAGGCGGGGTACGAGCTCAACGACGTGAGCGAGGAGACCGTCGGCCGCGAGTCCGAGGTCGGCGGCCAGACCCGGGAGGTCCGGGTGACCAACGCCGTCGCCGAGTACGACAAGGCCGTCGAGCTGTTCGGCGAGCGCTACCAGGCCGCCGTGTTCGCCGCGGTGACGACGCCGCAGATCGAGGTCCTCGGCCGGGCGCTCAACCCGATCGCCGAGATGGGCACCTGCGAGCGCGCCGAGCTTATCCTGAGCCGCTTCGAGAACGTCGAGAGCCTCGAACGCGGCTCGGAGTACTCGACAAGCGTCCTCGACACCGACGCGACCGTCGTCGTGTACACGGCCGACGCGGAGATCGAGGGGACCGGCGTGACCACCGAGCTGGAGCTCCACATCGTCGAACCGGTCGGCGTCGACGACGACTTCGTCCTCCCGCTAGCGGCGTACCCGGCCGCGTTCAGCGACGGCGAGAACGTCCGCCGGATGATGAACAGGATCGAACACGAGCCGAACGACGAGAGCTGACCGACGCGGCGACGCGGTCGTCGGATTCACCGGCGGGAACCGAGCCGAAAACATATGTCGCCCCCTCGCGTAGTCCCGAACGATGCTGCTCGTCCTCTGCGTCGACCTCGACGACGACCTCGGCCGCAAGACGGGGATCCCCACCCCCGTCATCGGCGCCGACGACGTCACCGAGGCCGCGGTCGCGCTCGCGACTGCCGATCCGGAAGACTCCGACGTGAACGTCCTCTTCCAGGGCGTCAGTGTCCACGACGAGTTGGCCGCCGAGGGAGAGGCTGTCGAGGTCGCGGCTGTCACTGGCGTCGACGGCCCAGACGTGAAGGCGAACCGCGCGGTCGGCCAGGAGGTCGACCGCGTGCTCGCCGAGCTGTCGACCGGCGAGGAGGTGTCCGCCGTCGTGATCACCGACGGCGCCCAAGACGAGTCCGTCCTCCCCGTGATCCGGTCGCGGATGCCGATCGACGGGATGCGCCGCGTCGTCGTCCGGCAGGCGCAGGACCTCGAATCGCTGTACTACACCATCAAACAGGTCCTCGCCGACCCGGAGACCCGCGGCACGATCCTAATCCCGCTCGGGGTCCTCCTCCTCATTTATCCCCTCGTCGTCGTCGCGAACCTCTTCGACGTCGCGGGCGCGGCCGTGCTGGGGATCCTCTCGGGCGCGGTCGGCCTCTACTCGCTGTTCCGCGGACTGGGGCTCGAAGACACCGTCGACGGGACCGCCGAGACCGTCCGGAACGTCCTCTACACCGGCCGCGTGACGCTCGTCACCTACGTCGTCGCGCTCGCCTTGGTCGTCGTCGGGGGGGTTCAAGGAGTCGACACCGTCGACGTCGTCCGGAGCGCGCAGGGGAGCCCGCTCGCTGCCGGCACCGCCGTCGCCGCGTTCGTCCACGGGTTCGTCCAGTGGCTCGGCGTCGCGGGCGTCACCTCCAGCCTCGGGCAGATCACCGACGAATACCTCGCCGGCCGGTTCCGGTGGCGCTACCTCAACGCCCCCTTCTACGTGGCCGCCATCGCCGTCGTGCTGTTCGCGGTCTCCGGGTTCTTCCTCCCGGCGGCGCCGGGCGTGACGGCGCTCGGGCTCTCGGAGCTGGCGATGGCGCTCGCGGCGGGGACGCTCATCGGCGTGTTGAGCACGCTCGCGTTCGCCGTCGCGGAGTCGCAGCTCCCGTCGGCGGAGCCGGTGTGAGGAGGAGCGAACGGCGTCGGCGGGAGAAGAGCGGTCGCTTAGGAGGCGGCGGCGAACCCGCCTAGCGGGGCGTCCAGGAGTCGCACGCCTCCATGTCGTCCATCAGCTCGTCGTAGTGCGCGCAGTAGGGGCGCATCCCGTCGTCCGTCCGGACGTAGTCGAACTTCGCGCAGTTGCCGCAGTAGGCGTCGCCGGGGCCGTCGCGCGCGGACGGGGAGCCGGGAGAGGGCGCGGACTCCGGGGTCGACGGGGACGCCGGACCGTCCGCCGGTCCCGCGTCGTCGAGCGGCGAGGTGATGTCGCTCTCGGCGCTGCCGCCGTCGCTCACGCCCGGCGAGCCGGGGGCGGAGCGGTCGCCCGCGTCGGGCCGCCCCGCCCCGTTCGACCCGTTCCGTGCGGTCGACGCGCCGGCCGGCCCGCCGGTCGGGGGAGAGGGCGTCGCGGAGCCGGCGGAGCCGTCGTCGGGGCGGTTCGTCTGTGTCTCGACGTCGCCGTCGGGGGTCCCGCCGAGGAGGCCGATACCCCCGGGACCGCTCAGCTGGTCGCGGGGGACCTCGACGACCTTCGTCTCCCCCTTGTGGGTCACCTCCATCGAGACGGTGCCGCCGGGGTCGTTGCGGGTCTTGAAGTTGGCGACGCCGACGAACACGCTCCACAGCGTCGTCGCGGCGCCGAAGAAGTAGACGCCCGCGGTCGGGAGGGTGAGGTCGGTCAGCTCCGGG
>NZ_NEWI01000011.1:0-34906 GCF_002135005.1 Halorubrum sp. SD612
AACCCATGTCCAGTGTTCCGTTCGGGATCGCGCGCCTCGACTCGATCCTCGGGGGCGGCGCGCCCGCCGGGAGCGTCGTGCTGCTCGCGGGCGAGGCGGGCGCCGGCGCCCGGGAGTTCGCGTACACGAGCGCCGCGATGAACGCCTTGGCGCGCACCGACGAGGAGCTGTTCGACCTGTACTACGGCGACATCGACGCCGACGCCGCGCTCCCCGACTCGGTCCACTACATCTCCTTCACCGCCGACACCGACGCGATCACCCGGGAGATGGCGTACACGATGGCCGACGAGATCGTCGACACGGCCGTCGACGAGATCGCCTTCCGCGACCTCTCGCCGGAGTACTTCCAGCTGTCGCCGGTGCCGCGCGACTGGTACGAGACGGAGACGGCGTCGATCACGGAGCTCGGCGACCGCGGCGAGTACGAGGACGTCCTCACCGCGTTCGGCGACTACCTCTCGGAACACGGCCGGGGGAGCCTCGTCTGTATCGACTCCGTCACCGACCTCGTCTCGATGGTCTCCGACGACACCGACTGGAGCGACGTGGCGATGGTGATGAAGGGGCTGAAGAAGGCCGCCTACGAGTGGGACGCCCTGGTCCTCGTGTTGGTGAACACCGACGCGCTCCGCGACCGCGAGTTCGGCACCCTGATGGACGCCGCGGGCGGGACACTCCAGTTCTCGTGGGAGAGCGGCGGCTCGCAGCGCGCCCGAACCATGTTCGTCCGCGAGTTCCGCGGCGTCCTCTCGCGGCTGGAGGCCGAGAACATCGTCCGCTTCGAGACGGAGATCCACGAGGGCGGGTTCGACATCAGCGACGTTCGCAAGATCCGGTAGCGGGCGCAGTCCGACCCGACCCTCCGCCCGTCTCCCGATCGAGTGGCGCCCGACGAGTATCGATCTGGAGAACGCCGCGACAGGTTACTTAAGCCTCGCCGCTCAACGTCACGTAGATGACGGAGGACCCGCGATGAGCGACCTCGACCCGGCGACGGCCGCCCTCGACGCCGCCGCCGAGGACGCCGGCGTGAGCCGCGAGGAGCTCCTCAAGCGCGCGCTCGTCGCGCTCGCGGAGTCCGAGGGGATCGATGTCCCCGACTCCGACGAGGTGGCGGCGATCGAAGCGCGCCTCGACGACCTCGACGAGGAGCTCGACGAGAAGGTCGCGGACCTCCGGGAGCGGTTCGTCGACCTCTACCGCGAGGTGGAGGGGCTCGACTCGGGCGAAGCCGGCGAGGACGCGCAATCGTCGGCCCCCGGGCTCGCCGACGCGGACGAGGCCGAATCGCGGGTCGACGACCTCGCCGACGAACTGGAGGAGGTCGCCGCCCGGCTCGACCGCCTCGACGCGGCCGCCGCCGACGCGCCGTCCTCGGATCGGGTCGACGACCTCGACGACCGGCTGGACGCCGTCGACGACCGACTGGACGCCGTCGACGCCCGGCTCGATGACCTGAATGCCGTCGGCGACCGCCTCGACGCCTTCGACGAGCGGCTCGGTGGGGCGGAAGACTGCTTCGACGCGGTCGAAGAGCGGGTCGACAGCGTCGACGACCGCCTCGACGGCGTCGAGGCGGACCTCGCGGGGATCTCCGCGGACGACCTGACCGAGATCGACGAGAAGCTCTCGCGGGTCGCGAACGCGGTCGTGAAGCTCAAGCGCCGGCTCGACGCGGCCGAGCGCGACCGCGCCGACCGAGAGCGCGTGGACGCCCTGACGCGGACGGCGAACCGCCACGGCGTGCGGACCGCGGACTGCGGCCACTGCGGCGGCGGCGTGGAACTGGGACTGTTGTCGGCGCCCGAGTGCCCCCACTGCGGCCGCCGGTTCGAGGACTTAGAGCCGAACGCCGGCTTCCTCGGGACCTCGAAGCTCCTCGTCGCGGACAAGCCCGCCATCGACGGCGACGTCGCGGACGGCGACGGGACGGACCGAACGGGAACCGCCGCGAGCGACGGCGGACCCGACGGAGAGTACCGATGAGCGACGACGACCGATCGGACGGCGACCGGTCTGACGGCGCCGACGACCGATCGGACGGCGACGCCGCACCGGAAGGCGACCCCTTCGGCGGCGGACTCTTCGACGACGAGCCGACCGACGAGGTCGACGAAGCGTTCGACACGCCCGACAGAGACGAGGCCGACGAGGCCTTCGGCGCGCCTGACGGAGACGAGACCGACGATCCCTTCGCGGCGCTCGGCGGCGGGACCGAGGGAAGTGCGGGCCCCGTGACCGGGTCGGATGGCGACGCGACCGGCGGCGCGCCACGCGAGGATCCGGAGCCGCGCGCGCCGGCGGACGACCCGTTCGCCGATCTGGACACCGACGGCACGGCGGCCGACGAGGACCCGTTCGAGTCGATGGGGACCGGCGAAGTCGGCGAGGAGGACGTCTGGGAGGCGCTCGACGAGGAGGCGTCGGTCGGGACCGACGCGACGGCGTTCGACGACCTCGGCGCCGACGGGGAGGTGGGCGGCGCGGCGACGCGCTCGCCGGGCCCGACATCGGACGCCGGGAGGGCCGGCGACGAGCACGTCGTCGACAAGCGGAGCTACTGCCAGCGGTGCCCGCACTTCACGGCGCCGCCCGAGACGGCGTGTGCGCACGAGGGGACCGAGATCGTCGAGTCGGTCGACTTCTCTCAGTTCCGGGTCCGCAACTGCCCGATGATCGACGCGGACGACCCCGCCTTCGACGGCGAGTAACCGGAACCAGTTCCTTCGGGTCGCCTGCGTACTCCCGACCGATTTCTGAACACGTTCAAGCGCGTTCGCCCGGAAGTGGCGCGTCACGTGATAGGATCCCTCTCGAAGTCGGACCACCCCGTCGATTTCGGGTCCGGGGAGGTCACCGGCGCGATAGGGGATTCGATTACGGTGATCCCGCTCGTCGTCGCGCTGGCGCTGCTGACGGACGTCTCGCTGCCGCACGCGCTCGCCGCGTTCGGCGCGTTCCAGATCGTCTGGGGCGTCCGGTACGGGCTACCGATCTCGGTCGAGCCGATGAAGGCGCTGGCCGCGCTCGCGATCGCGGGCGCGCTCACTTACGCCGAACTCGCGCTCGCGGGGGTCATCCTCGGCGCCGTCCTCCTCGCGATCGGCCTCTCGGGGACGCTCGGGTACGTCGAGCGGTGGATCGGCGAGCCGGTCATCCGCGGCGTCCAGTTCGCGGTCGGTCTCGTCCTCTTGGAGACGGGACTCCGACTCGCGGCCGACGACCCGCTCGTGGCGCTCGTCGGTGTCGCGATCGCCGCCGTGTTCGCGCTCACGGGGCACGGGAAAGCGAGTGCGCTGGCCGTCGCCCTCGTCGGCGTCGCGGCCGCGCTCGTCGTCGCCGGCGTCCCCTCGCCGCGGCTGCCGGGCGCACCGCCGACGCCGGCGTTCGGCGCGGCGCTCACGCGCGCCACCGTTGACGGCGTGGTCGCGCAGCTGGCGATGACGATCGGCAACGCCGCGCTGGCGACCGCGCTCCTCTTCTCCGACCTGCTCGACGCCGACGTCACCCCCGACGAGCTGTCGACGAGCATGGGGGTGACGAACCTGATCGCGGTGCCGCTCGGCGGGGTTCCGATGTGTCACGGCTGCGACGGGGTCGCCGGCAAGCACGCGTTCGGCGCGCGCACCGGCGGCGCGAACCTCGTTCTCGGGGGCGGCTACCTCGTCGCCGCGCTCTTCGCCACGCCCGCGCTGATCGCGGCGTTCCCGCTCGCGATGCTCGGCGCGCTCCTCGCGATCGTCGCCGTCTCCCTCGCGCGCAACGTCACCGACTCGGGGAACCGTGCGCTCTCTGTCGGTATCGGCCTCCTCGCGGTGGCGACGAACCTCGGCGTCGCCTTCCTCGTCGGGATCGCGGTCCACCTCGTCTGGGAGCGAGTCCGAGTGAGCGACTAGGCCGCTGAGCGGACGCGCCAGTTATATATGAAACTGCTGCGGCGCGCGCCTGCGAGCGGCCGCCACCGGCGGCCGCGAGCCAGCGCGTGCGAGAGAGTCGGTCGCCGAGCGAAGCGAGGGCGACCGACGAGGGCGGGGAGGTGTGAGGTGCGGCGCGGTGCTGTGTGGGGTGGGACTCAAAAGGGCAGTCGCGAGGGCGCCGCAGGTGACGCAAGGACCGCAGGGAGTGAGCGAAGCGAACGACTGAGGACCGAAGCGAACGTGCGGCGCCCTCGCGGCTGGAGCTTTGGAGGTACTCACCGCCGACACGACGGTGTTTATTTATAATCGAGCAGCTGGGGTTTTGCGGGTATACGCCGTCGATCACTCGACGACACCGAGACCCCGGGACACGTGCCTCACCCCACGCGGCGTATTCGACCGTACCCCCCGAACCTAAACCGCTCGCCCCCATGCGATACTCGTATATGCAGTTCTGTGACGACTGCGGCTCGATGATGGTCTCTCGCGACGGGGAGATGGTGTGTCAGAACGACGGCTGCGGCGCGACGACCGAACGCGACGAGGCGCTCGCCGCCGAGTTCGAGTCGACCACCGAACAGACCGGCGACGAGGTGATCGAGACGGAGGAGGGCGCGAACTTCGAGGGGAAGCCCACCGCGACCGACGTTGTCTGTGACGAGTGCGGCCACGGCGAGGCGTGGTACACGATCAAACAGACCGGCGCCGCCGACGAGCCGCCGACGCGCTTTTTCAAGTGTAAGGAGTGTGGCCGCCGCTGGCGGGGATACAACTGACCGCGATGCCGCCGGGAGGTCGACGGACTCGGCTCGTCCGCGCGCTCGCCGCCCTTTCGCTCGCCGCGCCCGCGGTCTTCCTCGTCGGCCGCGCCGTCGGCTTCTGGCGCGTCAGGCTCGCGGTCGGGAAGCTGCTCGCGCTGCTGCCCGACGACGGCGCCCCCGATCACGTCCGAGTGCTGCCGCCGCCGGCCGACGAGTACGCCGGAACGCTCCAGACGACCCCCGCTGAGACCCGCGAGCAACTCCCCGAGCAGGGCTTCTCCGAGCTCATCCGGGCTTACTTCCACGCGTACGACCGCGACGGGGAGGCCGTCCACGAGGTCGGCAGCTTCGTCCACCGGCCCGAGGGCCTCACCGGCGACTGGCAGGTCCACGTCCGGCTGTTCCCCGCGCCCGACGGCGCCACCGAGGTGTGGGCGCACTGGGAGCGGAACCCGTACGTGGCCCCGCTGGCGCACCTGCGGATGGAGGGGTACGACCCGGCCCGCGGCCAGCGGATGGCGGCCGAACTGATCGATGACCTGCGGTGCGCGCGCGACGACGGGGCGGCGTGAGCCGGCGCGCACCGGCAGTTCGTGCGTTTCAATAACGCGTCACCAACTAACACACGCCATAGCACTGCGTTCTGGCGATTTATTCGAGTTGGACGGAATTGAGCGCGTAAATTCGGCCGAAACGCGGCCGAATCCCGCTGTAGCGTTTGGACGGTTCATAGGGCACGGGGCGGGAGGTGGGGCCACGATGAACACCGAACGCATCGCACTGATCGCGGTGACGCTGGCGCTCGTCGTCGGCGGCCTCGCGACGCTGTTCGCACCGACCGTCGTCGCCGGCCCGGGCGGCGCTCCCGGGCAGGCGGCGGTCACCACCGCCGTCGCCGACGGCGGACTCGGGTCGCTGTTCGGGCTCGCGCTCTGGGGCGTGACGCTCCTCTTCGGCGCGACCGCGCTCGTCTGGTTCGTGTTCGCGGCGGTCGTGGGTGCGGGCCACGAGACGCCGCCGAACGAGTACGGCCTCGACGAGATCCAAGTCCGCATCATGACCGTCGACGCCGTCGAGGTCGTTCAGGAGACCGTCGACTCCCTGCTGGAGGGGCTCGACGACGTTCATGTGATCGCGGAGTCGCCCGTCGACGTGACCGGCGCGACGGTCCACGCCGTCCCGGAGGCGTTCACGTGCGACGCGGTCCGGAAGGGCCGCGCGCAGGAGTGGGCACGGCAGTCGCTCGACTGCGGGAAGGCGTTCGTCCTCTACCTCGACGAGGACAGCGTTGTCGAGTCGCTCGACGGGCTCCCGGACGCTGACATCGTTCAGCTCCGCGAGAAGCCCCGGCTCACGGGGTCGAACCTCAGCTACTTGGCGGACATGTACCGGATGAGCGTCCAGATCGAACAGCGCGCGTTCGCGCGCCTCTCGATTCCCCTGTTCGCGTGGGGCGGCGGCATCGCGGTCCGCAACGAGGTGGAGGACGAAACCACGTGGGACCGTGAGACGCTCGTCGAGGACACCGCGTTCGTCTGGGCGGCCTTCCGCGAGCTCGACGTGACGTTCGCGCTCTCGGACGCGGTCTGCCGCAACGAGGCGCCGCCCTCGCTGTACGAGATCCTCCAGCAGCGCCGCCGCTGGGCGGCCGGGAACGTCCGGGCGTCGACGATGCTCCCCCTGCGCTACGAGCTGTTGACTAGGGTCCGCAACTACGCGTGGGCGCTCTCGCCGATCGTCACCCTGCTCGTCGTCCCGTTGTCGCTTCTGGGCGTGACCATCGCGCACAGCGGGCTCTTCTTCGCCGCGTCGATGGGGCTGGCGCTCTGTACGCTGGGCTGGTTCCTGCTCGGCGTCCGGTACTACGGCGACGACCACCGCCGCTGGGCGCTCGCGGTGCCGCTGGCGCCGCTCATTACCGTCGTCCACTCGATGGGGACGGTCGCCGGGATCGTCAACCCGCCGGAGACGTTCCGGGTGACGACGAAGGTCGGCAGCGAGTAACCGCTCCGAGCGCGGCTACGACCCGTCGCGAAGCCGCGGCCCGAGGAACGCCGCGACCGCCTCGCCGACCTTTCCGCTCCGCCCGACGAAGAAGTGGTCGGACTCGAACGCGACCGTCTCGACGCCCAGTTCCGTCGCACGTTCGACTACCGGCTCCCAGTCCGCCGTCGAGTCCCGCGCCGCGTACAGGACGCGAACCGGGACGCCCCGGTCGACTATATCTCCGAGCGCCTCGACCGCGTCGGTGTCGGGGTTCAGGCGGGCGGTCGGCGCGAGCGCGCAGACGCCCGTCAGCTCGGGCCGCGACGCGGCCGCGACGAGCGCGACCGTGCCGCCGAACGAGAAGCCGAACAGCCCGACGCGGTCGTAGCGCTCGCGCGCCCAGCCGACCGCCCGGTCCGCGTCGGTGGTCTCGCCGTACCCCTCGTCCCAGTCGCCGTAGTCGAAGCGGAGGCAGTCGACGCCGCGGTCGGTCACGGCGTCGGAGACGGCCACCAGCCGCTCGTCGCCTCGGTGGCCGCGCTGCTGGGGATGCGGCGGGCAAGCGACGACGACCGCATCCGCGGACGGCGCGTCGGCCGAGGCGTCGCTCGCGGCCGTATCAAGGGTCGCGCGCACGTCGCGACCGCCGGGGATCAGGACAGTGTCGCTCATCCGGATCGGGCGGTCGGGTCGACGCCCGTCAGGGAACCTGCGTCACGCGATCGACGCCGTCGAGCTCGACGAGGTCGCCCGCGAGCGCCTCCTGATCGACGGTCGCCTCGTAGTAGAACACGATGTCGAACGTGCCGTCGCGGAGGAGCTGCTGGCACTCCCAGACGAACGCCTCGTCGTCGAGCGTCAGTCCCTGGAACTGGTTCGACGAGAAGTCCGTGTCGTCGTTGCCGGCCTCGATGTACGTCTCGCCTTTGCCCGCGTGATCGGCGATGACCTCGTTGGCGGCGACCGTCAGCTCGTGCATCTCTAGGTCCTCCTCACCCTCGAGATTCGTGTGGACGATACAGCCCACCAGCTCGATGTCGCCGGGCTCTAAGAGGGCCTTCGCGCGGGTGTACAGGTCCGAATCGACGGTCTCGCTCATGTCTCTCCCTTCCGGCTCCCGTAATAAACGGGTGACGGTTCGCGGGGCGGGGTGGCTCCTCGGATCCGACGCGTCTCCGCGGCGCACCGAAGCGAGACGACGACTCCGTTTTAACGGCGAAGCGAGACGACGACGCCGTCCTCGTCGGCGTCGGCCTCGACTAGCCCGTCGTCAGCGAGGTCGTCGACGAGCCCGCGGAGCCACTCGCGACCGTGTTCGCCGTCAGGAGCGTAGTCGACGCGGATTCGGTGCCCAAGCGTATCTAGGCCCATCTCGTCGCGCTCGCCGAGGAGCCGGACGATCCGACCGCGGAACTGCCGCCGGCTCCCCTCGAAGCTGGGCTGTCCGGGCACGTCGGGCGCGGTGAAATCGCCAGTCTGGTACGCGTGGCACCACTCGCGCCACGGGCACCCCGCCTCGTCGCAGCTGGGGCTCTTCCCGCAGGCGACGCCGCCCAGTTCCATGACCGCGTTGTTCCACACCCGCGACTCGCCCGCCGGCATGAGCGCGGACGCGACCCGCTCGAACGCGTCGTCGTCGTCCGAGACGTCGAACGCGCGATACAGCACCCGCTTCACGTTGGTATCGACGACGGCGTCGCCGTTGTTGAACGCGAACGACGCCACCGCGTTGGCGGTGTAGGGCCCGACGCCCATCAGCTCGCTCAGTCCGTCTGGGTCCTCGGGAAACGTCCCGCCGTGGTCGTCCTCGACCTGTCCGGCCGCCTCGTGGAGGTACTTCGCGCGGTTGTTGTACCCCAGCGAGTGGTCGGACCAGAAGGCGACCACGTCGGCTCGGTCGGCGGCGGCTAGGTCGGCGGTCGTCGGCCACTCGTCGAGGAAGTCCTCCCACGCGGGGACGACCCGGTCGAGCTGGGTCTGCTGGCTCATCACCTCGCTGACGAGGATCTCGTAGGGGTCCTCTGTGCGGCGCCACGGGAACGCGCGGTGGTCGGCCTCGTACCAGTCGACGAGCGCGTCGCGGACCGCGTCGCGGTCGGCGGGGAGCTTCGGCGCGTCCTCGGGACCACCCTCGCCGCTAGCGCCTCCGGCCTCGCTGCCGCCGCTCTCGCCCTCGGCGCGGTCGCCCGCACCGTCCGAGTCGGTCATATCCCCGGTCCGGGCGGCGGCGGTTTATCGGTGCTGATCCCCGTCGGTGCGGGCCGGCGCCATCGTCCGCGGGTCGCGGTCGGGGCCGGGGTACTCCCCGCCGACCGCGTCCGGATACAGCTTCGCCGGGTCGAACACCGTCGCGAACGCGCGCGACTCCCGGACGCTCACGGGGAGTCTGTCGCGTAGCCCGGCCGCTGCCCCCGGCCCGGTCAGCGAGGGGTCGAGGCTTATCACCTGCATCGCGCCGCCGCGGTAGGCGGACGCCAGCGCGGGATGATCGCCCGAGGGCTGCGCGACCGGTTCGCGCCACGCCTCGACCGCGTCGCGCCAGTCTGCCGCTAGCTCCGGCTCCGCGAGGGACGCGATCACCGCCTCGGCGTCGTCGAGGAGCGGGTCGCTGGCGACGAGCGTCGTCCACGCGTGCGACCGGAGCGCGTCGAGCGCCTCACGGGCGTCGCCGCCGAGGAGGAGATCAGCCGCGAGCGCGTCCGCACCGGCGACGACGCGGGCTGGGCTGGGATCGAGGGGGTCGGTCACCTCGTTCCCCTTACCGCCGGAGTCGCCGTCGCCCCCGGAATCGCCACCGTTCCCGTCCGCCGTCGAGCGCACGGCGTCGAGCGCTCGTCGCACGTCCGCCTCGTCGAGGTCGCTGCCGAGCGCGGCCGCGCGCTCGAACAGGTCGCCGAAGGTCATGCTCGCCGGTCGTCGCCGCGGGCGTATCGTCTTTGCGGCCGGACGGAGAGGCCGAACGTTATTGGCCGCCGCGTCGAAGCCCGCCGCGTGACCGATCGCTCCTCCGACGATCCGACCGTCGCCGTCCCGCAGGTCCCGGTCGAGGACCTCGCTGTCGACGCGAACGCGGACCGACTTCGAGATCGGGCCGCCGACCTGCCGAGCGGCGTCGACCTCGCCGTGTTTCCCGAGTACGCGCTCACGGGGTTCGTGGCCGACGAACGGCTCCGGGAGGCCGCGCTGTCCCGGGACGTGGCGCGCGCACGGCTCGAATCCGTCGCCGAGACCGCCGGCTCGGCCGTGGTCGCGGGGTACGCCGAACGGGACGGCGACGCCGAACGGGACGGCGACGCCGTATACAACGCGACCGCGTACGTCCCGCCGGGAGGGTCCTCCGAGGACGGCGGCGGAGAGTTCTCCGCCTACCGCAAGCGACACCTGTGGGACGACGAGGCGGAGTGGGTCGAGCCCGGCGGCGACCGCGTGATCGTCGAGACGCCCGCCGGACCGACCGGACTGCTGACCTGCTACGACCTCAACTTCGTCGCGGAGAGCGCGTGGTTCGCTGAGCGCGCGGTCGACGCCCTCGTCGTCGTCGGCGCGTGGCCCGCCGACCACGTCGCGAACTGGCGGCTCCTCGTCCGAGCGCGCGCGCTCGACGGGGTCAGGTGGACCGTCGGCGCGGGGCGCACGGGAACCGCGGGCGGCGCGCGTCCGGCGGAGGCGGCGACCTACGCGGGCAACTCCCTCGTCGTCCGCCCCGACGGCGCGGTCGCCGCCGAGCTCGGCCGGGAACCGGCGACGCTGACCGCGACCCTCGACCGAGACACGCTCTCCGCGCAGCGCGATCTGGTGGGGGCTGTCGACGACATCTGAAACTATTCTTTTCAGTTTCGAAAAAGTAGTTTTCTCAGTAGGAACTATTAAGTAGGTCGCGCGCGTATGTATAGTTGAAATGAGTACCCAGAAGCAGTCACGTCAGCGATACGGCGACGTTCACGAGAGCGAAGCGCTCCGCGTCCCCGAGGAGAAGGCAGAACAGCTCGTCGACGCGCTCAACAGCGACCTCGCGGCGACGTACGTCCTCTACCACCAGGTCAAGAAGCACCACTGGCTCGTCGAGGGCGCCGAGTTCCTCGGCATCCACGAGTACCTCGGCGAGGTCGCGGAGGACCTCGAAGAGGGCGCCGACGTCCTCGCGGAGCGCGCGCAGGCGCTCGGTGGCGTGCCGCTCTCGGGCGGCGCGAACTACGAGGAGCACGCACCGGTGACCCCCGAGGACGCCGACGCCTACGACATCCGGACGTCGCTGGAGCACGACCTCGAGATGTTCGGCGACATCACCGAGCAGCTCCGCGAGCACATCCAGCTCGCCAACAACCTCGGCGACTACAACACCGAAGAGCAGCTCCGTGACATCCTCGAAGACGTCGAGGAACACGGCCACCACCTCGAGCACTACCTCGAAGACGACACGCTCGTCACGAGCGAGACGCTCGAGTAGACCGGCCCCGGCGGACTGCTTCCGGCACGTCCCGACGTTCGATTTTCCGCTTTTTCGCGCTACGTAGCGGCCGCGCAGTCGACCGCGTCACCGATTGTACTCCCGATCGCCTCGCCGATCAGTCGAGGTCCGGGGCCCGCTCGCCCGCGGGGACGACGACCTCCAGCCAGTTCTCTTCCGGCGGCAGCGGACAGGAGAACGTCTCGCTGTACGCGCAGAAGGGGTTGTACGCGAGGTTAAAATCGATCGTGACCGCGTCGCCGTCGGCGAGCTCGCGCTCGGGTGCCAGCTCCATGTACCGACCCTGGTGGTACGTCTGCTGGCCGGTCGTCTTGTCGCGGAAGGGGACGAAGACGGCGCCGTCGTCGCCCTCCTGGCGGTAGCCCGCGAGCGTGTGCTCCGTCCCGTTAATCTCGAGCGCGAAGGTGACGATCCGGAGGTACCGGACCGGGTTGCTCGCGGTCGTCTCCATCTCGACCGGCTCGGGGTCGTCGTGGACGGTGACGGTCGCCTCGACGCGGTAGTCCGGGTTCGGGGGAAAGTAGTCGAGCCCGTCGAACTCGTCCCGGTGTTCCGGGGGGATGGGCGACTGCGGGTGGTCGTCGAAGAACTCGTCCTTCTCCCGGCGGTTCGCGCGGAGCCGCTCGGCGTAGTCCTCGCTCATGCCCGGTCCGACGAGCGCCGGCGGTTTCAGGCTCGCGGTTCCGGCGCCGGTGTCTCTACCGTTGAAGCGGTCGCGACGCCGTCACAGCGCCTGGAGGTCGGCCAGACAGTCGTCGAGGTCGCGGTTCGACGTGGCCAGCGACACGCCGTCGACCCGGGCGAGGTCGGCGGCGTGGTCCCAGAGGTCGCCGTCCTCGATCCCGTGGAGCACGACGGCGTTCGGCGTCGGGCTCACGACCCGCAGCGCGACGAGCGGCGACTCGCCGCGCGTCACCCGGGTGAACACGAGCGCGCGGTTCGTCGACTGGCCGTACAGCCGGTAGAACTCCTCGCTGGAGAGCCGCGTGATCGCCTGGATCGAGTCGATGACGGTGTGGCCGTTCACGTGGTCGTGGTCGCCGCGGACGACCTCCGTCGCGCCCATCGCGTCGTAGAAGTCCGCCAGGGGGACCGCCGTCGAGTACTCGCGGAGGTCGTGGACGATGTCGCTCTCGAACCCGGCCGAGAGCACCCGAGCGTGCTGTCGGAGGCGGCCGCCGCCGCGGCGCTCGTCGATGTCGAGGAGTCCTTCGACGGTCCGCCGGACGACGCCGATCCCGGGGCTCTCGCGCCGGCCGCTCTCGTAGTCGGAGACGACCGACGAGGAGACGCCGAGCTGGTCGGCCAGCTCCGTCTGCGAGACGTCGAAGTCGGTCCGCCACTTCCGGAGCGTCGCGCCCGGGTCGTCGCTCAGCGTTATCTCGCCGGCGATCCGGCGGGAGAGCTCCTCGCGTGCGTCGCTCATGGCCTGAACGGACGACCGAACGCCGCAAAAGGGTACCGTTCGTCGCGCGTCGAAACCGACCGGAGCCCGGCCTGGTCGAGGACGCGGCCGCGGCTCACTCTAAGTACAGCGAGTAGACGATGACCGCGAACCCGATCGCCGTGAGGAGGCCGTCGACGGCGATGCCGACCGCGAGGTCGGCGCCGATAATCTGGTGGGAGACGCCGCCCAACAACGCCCCGACGGTGACGATGCCGAAGCCGACGCCGAGTTCGCGCAGCGACCGGTCGCCGGTCCGGTCGTACGCGCGGAGCGCGTAGTAGGTGATACTGCCACCGAGCACTAGGATGGCGGTCTTTGCGACGATGATCGTCAGGTCGATGTAGGGAGTCATGTTTCCTCTCGTAGCTCCGACCACAGGTCGGCCAGTCGCTCGTCTCGGGTCCGCTCCGGCCGAGAGAACTCCACGTCGAACTCGCGGCTGCCCGCGTCGCCCTCGTCGCCGTCGCCGACCGAGACGGTGACGGCGTCGAACGACACCGAGTACCGCGTCGTGTGCTGTCCGTCCCGCCGGATGTCGGTCGACTCCGACAGCAGGGAGGCGTCGGTGAGCATCTCCAGTTTCCGGTAGGTCGTCGACAGGGGGATGTCGCACTCCTCGGAGAGTTCGCTCGCGGTCTTCGGCTCGGTGAGCGCCGCGACGATCCGACGGGCCGCGTCGTCGGCCAGCGCGTCGAGCACCTCGTCGACCGACGGCGGCTCCGGCTCTCGCGACGGGTCCCGCACCATGCGTGACGGTTCGGCCCCCGGGACTTAAACCATTGAATTTCCGCCGAGGCGGCGGGGCTCGCGGCCGCCACTCCTCCCTCTTTTGTGTGGCGCCGCCGTACGGCGATACCATGGACACGTGGAAGCGTCGAGTCGGCGGGTACATCGCGTTCGTGGCCGTCGTACTCGTCTCCACCACCGTTTCCTACCGGTGGGGGATGCGGGTGTACGAGAACGACCCGCGCACCCTGATCGAGTCGTTCCAATTCGCGATCGAGATGTTCACGACGACCGGGTTCGGTGGCGACGCCTCGTCCTGGCAGACCCAGGAGATGCACGCGTTCATCGCCGTGATGGACCTGGTCGGCATGGTGCTTCTCATCGGGGCGCTGCCGGTCGTCGCCACGCCGCTCCTCGAGTCCGCGTTCTCGACGACCGTCCCCCGGTCGCTGGACGCGGACCTGAGCGGCCACGTCGTGGTCGCCTCCGACACCACGCGCTCCGACGCGCTCCTGGACGAGTTCGACTCGGAGGGGGTCACCTACGTCGTCGTCGAACCCGACCCGGACCGGGCGCTGGCGCTGTACGAGGCGGGTCACATGGTGATCCGCGCCGACCCGGAGACGACGGCGGGGCTCGAGAGCGCCCGCCTCGGCGACGCCCGCGCCCTCGTCACCGACCTCTCGGACCGGGTCGACGCGAGCATTGTCCTCGCCGCGAAGGAACTCTCGACCGGCGTCCGCGCGATAAGCGTCGTCGAGGACCCGAGCCGAGAGCGGTACCACCGGCTCGCCGGCGCCGACGAGGTGCTCTCCCCGCGGTCGCTGCTCGGCGAGAGCCTCGCCTCGAAGGTGACGACGGCGGTGCGGACCGACCTCGACGAGGCGGTCGCGGTCGGCGACCTGCGGATCGCGGAGGTGTCGATCCACCACGGGAGCGGCCTCGCCGGATCGACGCTCGCCGGGAGTCGGATCGGCGAGCGCACCGGCGTCGACGTGATCGGCGCGTGGTTCAACGGCGCGTTCGAGGCGGCGCCGCCGCCGGACGCGACGCTGTCTGCGGGGACAGTTCTGCTCGTCTCCGGGACCGAGGGACAGGTGGAGCGGCTCGTGAACCTGACGAACTCGGCGGCCCGCCGGTTCGGCGCGGGCGAGACGGTCGTCATCGGACACGGGCAGGTCGGGAAGACCGTCGCGAACGCGCTCGAATCGGCCGACCTGCCGGTGACGGTCGTCGACCGCGACGGCGCCGAGGCGATCGACGTGGTCGGGGACGCGACGGAGCCGGACACGCTGCGGGACGCCGGCGTCGCGGACGCGCGGACGGTCGTCCTCGCGCTCCCCGACGACACGACGGCCGAGTTCGCGACGCTCGTGGTGCGCGACCTGGCGCCGAACGTGGAGCTGCTCGCGCGGGTCGAGGACGCCGAGAGCGTGCCGAAGATGCACCGCGCCGGGGCCGACTACGTGCTCTCGCTCTCGACGGTGACCGGGCGGATGTCGGCGTCGGCCGTGCTCGCGGACCGGGACGTGCTCTCGCTGGACACCCACGTCGAGGTCGTCAGGACCGAGGCGTCCGCGCTGGTCGGCCGGACGGTCGGACAGGCCGCCGTCCGCGAGACCACCGGCTGTACCGTCATCGCGATCGAGCGGGGCGACGAGCTCGTCACCGACGTGGGCCCGGAGACGCGGGTCGAGCGGGGCGACGAGCTCGTCGTCGTCGGCACCGACGAGGGAGTCCGCGCGTTCGAGCGCGCGTTCGCGTAGAGCCGGGTCGGTTCGCCCGCTCGGCTCGCGGCGCTGGCTCGGCCCGCGCCGCGGATTCGAGCGGGCTCGCGCCGCTGCTCCCGCTCGCGCCGCCGGTCTCGGCGCGACGAGTCGAACGGTTCAAGTATTCGCTGGCTGTTCGTATCCGTATGAAAGACCAGGGACGCTCCACGCGCAAGCGGACCGGCGGCCGACTCAAGCACGCCTCGAACAAGAAGCGCCACCAGCTCGGCCGCGAGCCCGCCGAGACGACCGTCGGCGAGACCCGACTCCAGTACATCGACTCCCGCGGCACGGAGAAGAAGGTCCGCGCCCTCTCGACGAACGTCGCGCAGGTCGCCGACGACGGCGAGGTCAGCGAGGCCGAGATCGAGAACGTCGTCGACAACCCCGCGAACGTCAACTACGCCCGCCGGAACATCGTCACGAAGGGCGCCGTCATCGAGACATCCGCCGGCCGCGCACGCGTCACCTCCCGCCCCGGCCAGACCGGCCAGGTCAACGCGGTCCTGCTCGACTGAACGCGGCCTTTCTGAAGGTATTTCAGCCCGCACGCCCACCAGCGACGCGTGTACCTCGGCGTCGACGAAGCCGGCAAGGGACCCGCGCTCGGACCGATGGTCGCGGCGGCGGTCGCCGCCGACCCGGCGGACCTCCCCGCCGACGTGGACGACTCGAAGCGGGTCGCGCCGGCCAGACGCGAGGAGATAGCGGCGGCCCTCCGGGGCGACCCGGCCGTCGCCGTCGGCGTCGCCCGCGTTGACCCCGACGAGATCGACCGCCCCGACACCGACATGAACACCCTCACCGTCCGTGGTCAGGCGCTGGCGGTCCGGGACGCCCTCGCCGACCTCCCCGCTGGCGTCGCCGAACCGGTCCGCGTCGTCGCCGACGCGGGCGACACCAGCGAGGAGCGGTTCGCGCGGCGGCTCGGCGAGTTCGTCGAGGGCGACGGTGCGGACGGAGCCCGCGGCGACGATGGGGCCCACCCCGCGGTCGACGTGACGGCCGCCCACGGCGCCGACGAGGACGACCCCGTCGTCGGCGCGGCGAGCGTCGTCGCCAAGGTGGTCCGCGACGCCGCGATGGCCGACCTCGACGCCACGTATCCCGACTACGACATCGGGAGCGGCTACCCGAGCGACCCGGCCACGCGAGCCTTCCTCGCCGCGTACGTCGGCGACCACAGGGCGCTACCCGACTGTGCGCGCGAGTCGTGGGCGACCTGTGAGGACGCGCTGGCGGCTGCCGAGCAGTCGGCGTTAGACGAGTTCTGAAAGCGGGCCGGAGCCGCTCGGCGCTCAGCCCTCAGAACAGCCCGGCGATGACCCCGCCGAGCGTCCCGACGATCGTCTCCCACACCGAGAAGCCGGTCGCGATCGCCAGCACCGTGTCCGCGCCGAAGAAGGCGAACAGCAGCGCGGAGCCGAAGTGCGCGAGCCGCATGTCGACCCGGCCGGCGAACGTGTGGAAGAAGTAGGCGTTCGCGAGGCTCACCGGGATGATCGCGAGCATCTCGCCGGCCCAGATGGCCGAAGTCGCGCCGTACTGGACCGCCAGGCCGATGGTGACGAGCTGCGTCTTGTCGCCGAACTCGCCGGTCGCGGTGAGCAGGAAGATGGGGAAGAAGCCGCCGAGCGACCCAGAGTACCTGTCGAGCCGCCCCGGGAGCGAGAGGTCGTCGAACGCGGCCAAGCCGCCGTCGGTGCGCTCCGCTTCCGGGGTCGTCCCGCGCGACGGCGCGGACCGGTACAGCAGGACCGCGAAGACGAAGAACAACACCGCGGTGATCGCGTCCAACACGACCGGCGGGAGCGCCGACTGGAGTGCCTGCCCGAACGCGATCTCCACGGCGGTCCACCCGGCGAACGCCGAGCCGGCGGCCGCGACGACGACCTTGGGATCGTACCGCGTGGAGAGCCCGGCGATCATCAGCTGTACCTTCTCGCCCGGCAGCACCGCGAGCTGCGTCACGAACGCGATCGCGACGATCTCGACGTAGCCGGTCATGCGTCGCCCGCCTCCTGACCGTCGGTCGCGGCGGTCGACTCCGCGGCGCGCCGGACGTACACGCGGTCCGCGACCGCCTCCGGCAGCCCGTGTTCGTCCCCGTCGCTCGTCCGGACGGTGACCAGCCCGAAGGAGGTGATATCGACGACCTCGACGGTCGTTCCGGGCGTTATCTCGGCGTCGACGAGGAACTCCAGCACGTCGGGGTCGCGGTCGCTGACGCGGGCGACCGTTCCCCGTTCACCCGGATCCAGCGCCGCGACGAGCGTCGTCCCGGCGTCCTCCGGCGTCGAGAGGTCGGCCGGCGGGATCGGGTCACCGTGCGGGTCGGCGGCGGGGTAGTCGAGGACGCGCTCGACCCGACGCGTGAACTCTTCGCTGACGTGGTGTTCGAGCGCGTCAGCCTCGTCGTGGACCTCGGTCGCCTCGTAGTCCAGCTGCTCTGCGAGGAACGCCTCGATGAGGCGGTGTCGGCGGACGACCTCCAGCGCGGCGACCTCGCCCGCGGGCGTGAGCTCGACGCCCGTGTACTTCTCGCGAGAGAGCAGGCCGCGGTCGGCGAGCGTTTCCACCATGCTTGTCACCGTCGCGGGGGTCTTGTCGAGCGAGTCCGCGACCTGCGAGGTCGAGACGGGCGGTCCCACCCGCGACTCGATCCGATAGATCGACTTGAGATAATCTTCGACGGCGTCGGTCGGCATAGACGTTTTTGACCGGTCTAAATTAATAGTTTGTCGGATGCGTTTTCTGTTCTTGCCAAAGGCATAACGAGAGGCGAGTCGAAACGGTGATCTCGAAAACCGTCTCTGTGAGCGATCGGAAACCGATCGAACGTCACATCCGGTCGAGAATTAGGGGTCGCCGACGCGCGGTCGGTCGGCTTATTTTACCGTCAGCAGGCGGCGCAGGATGTCGCCGTACGCTGGCCGGGTGATCAGCACACCGACCAGCACGCCGAGGACGGTGAAGATGGCGAACCCGGAGAGGTCGCCGAGCGACAGCACCATCAGCGGCGACATCGCGATGATGGTCGTGGCCGCGGCCGCGCCGATCACCCAGAACGCCCGCCGGAACCGGGAGTCGAACACTTTCTTCGAGTTCACGTCGCCCTCGCTCATCACCTCGTCGGCGATGATGACGAGGTCGTCGACACCGGTCCCGACGACCGCGATGAAGCCGGCGATCACCGCGAGTTCGAGCGGGTAGCCGAGCAGCGCCGCGAACCCGAGCAGGGCGTACACCTCCGTCAGCGCCGTGACGATCATCGGGAGCGCGACGCGCGGTTCGCGGTAGCGGAGGAACACCATCCCGGCGACCGCCAACACCGACAGCACGCCGATGACCAGCGAGTCCGTCCGGAAGTTCTCACCCTGCGAGGCCGAGATGGACGAGGAGGTCCCCTCGCCGCTGATGTCGAGGTCGGCCGGGAGCGCGCCGGCGCGGAGGTTCAGCGAAATGGTCTGCGCCTCGGCGAACTCGCCCGTCGTGAGCCGGAAGTTCCCGGTGTCGGCCCACGAGCCGACCGCCATGCTGTCCGCGAGGCCCGGGTCCATCCCGAAGGAGTTGACGACCTCGCCGTCGACGACGAGTAGGAGACACGGGTTCGAGTTCTCTATCTCACCGGTCTCCTCGTTGTATCCGCACCGGTCCGCCCCCGTCTGGTACGCGTCGGCGAAGCCGCGTTGCGCCACGGCGTCTTGGAAGGAGTGCGCCGGCGACTGGCCGCTCTCGGCGGTGTTGCGCACTGTGACCGGGACGTACGCTCCGGTACCGCGGTCGCTCTGGGCCGCGGTCCCGATCGTCTCGAAGTCGCCTTGGGTCAGCGTTCCCTCCTGAACCGCGGTGCCGTTTCCGGCCGGGTACGCGATGTCGATCCGGACGGTCCCGCGCTCCTCGAGGAGGTCGATCACTTCTTGCCGGCCTTGCCCCGGCACCTCGACGAGGATGAAGTACTCCCCGGTGATCGACTGGATCTGTTGGACGCTGCCGCCCGAGAGGCCCGCCTCGTTGATCTTCCCCTGGATGACGTTCATCGTCTCGTCGCGCGTCTCCTGCGTGACACCCGACCGAACCTCCGCGTACTCGTAGCCCGCGGCGTCCATCGCCGCGCGGAACTGGGACTCCGTCACGGACGGCTTCGTCACCTCGACCGCACCCTCTTCCGGAACGACGCCGACGTTTCGGACGGAGGCGTTGTCCAGTTCGGCCGCGACCGCGTCCGCGACGCTCTGGGGCGTGTCACCGCCGAACGCGACATCCGTCGCGGTGTATCCCGAAAGCGGCGCGCGGACCCGCGTCCCGCCCGCCAGATCGAGGCCGTACTGGAGGTTCGTGACCCCCTGCTGGGCCTCGCTGACGTTCTCCCCGGGCGCCGGCTCCGGCCCGAACCCGGGAGCGAAGAGCGCCACGGACGACCCGATCACGACGACGACGAGCAGCAGGATTCGCCAGTTCTTCTTGATCGGTTCGAGCATTACCGCGCCACCCCCTCGAACTTGTACCAGCGAAGCAGCGAGACGTTCATCAGGTACGTGTTCATCAGGTCGGCGCAGAGCCCGACCGCGAGGATGATCCCGATGTCACGGAGGAGCCCCACCCCGAACACCGAGGCGCCGATCGCCATCACGACCATCGCGGCGATGGAGGTGAGCGTCATCGTCACCCCGGTCCGCATCGCGCGGCTCACGGACTCGTAGAACTCGCCCGTGCGGCGCAGCACGGAGTCGTTCAACAGGATGTCGGAGTCGACGCTGTACCCGATGATCATCAGCAGCGCCGCGATCGTTCCGAGCGTCATCTGGATGCCGAGGAGGTTCATCGCCGCGATCGGGATGACGAGGTCGGAGAATGCGGACGCGACGACCGCCAGCGAGGGGACGAACGTCCGGAACAGCGCGAACACGAGCACGCTCATCCCGAGGAACGCGAGCGCGACCCCGAAGAGGGCGGTCCGGGCGGTGTCGCTCGCGAAGCTCGGCGACACCTGATCGACCGCGGTCGTGGTCAACCCGGCCGCCTCCGCCTGATCCTGGAGGTCGTTCGCGAGCCCCTCGGGGTCGTCCTCGGCCGCCTGGAAGGTGACGACGACGACGTCGTCGCCGGGGATCGTCCGGACCGAGTCCGGCTCCCGGTCGAAGGCCGTCCGGATCTGTTGCTCGGCGTTACCCCCGTCGTCCGCGACTCGCAGCTCGACGCCGCCGGTGAACTCCAGTCCCAGGTTCGCCGGCGCACCGGTGGCGACGACCCAGCCGCCGATGATCGCCAGCGCGAGGACCAGAAACGCGAGCGGCACCGCCGCGAGCTGCCGGTTCGAGTAGTCGGTGTAGTTGACTTCCGGCACCTCGATCGCTACCATAAATACCGCTTCCTCCGCGGGCGCGAATAAGCCTTCTTATCTGGTGGGCCGACGGCGGCGACCGAGGCTGTAACCCCCCGCGTTACGGGAGGTACCGCACGGCGACGACGCCCGGCTCCGATCGGATCTCGACGCGGTTCACGCCCAGTCGGGCGGCGCGCGAGAGCGTCCCCTCCCGGTCGTCGATCACGTCCGCGACCGCCGCCTCCGTCTCCGACTCCGGCGGGGTCAGCACGTGGACCTCGCCGACGCCCGCGCGCTCCTGCCGGGCGAGTTCTCCCGACGGGGTCTCCGCGGCGAGTTCGCGCTCGTGAACGGTCGGCGGCTCCGGGCTCTCCTCTATCGAGAGCGCGCGGCGCGCGTCGACCTCGACCACCTGATATGTGACCTCCATCGGCGGGTCGGGGGCGACGGTCGCCTCGACGGCGTCGTCGACGTCGAGGCCGGGGTTCGAGCTCAGCGTGTGAACCTGTCCGTCGTGGACGTCTTTCAGCACCGCCGAGTCGCTCTCGACGTGCGTGACGAGGAACGTGCTCTCCTTCTCGTCGGTCATTGCGCCCGGCTAGTCGCTCTGACGACTTCGGGCTTTCGAGCCGCGGCCGCGGGCCGTCGTTTCACGCCGGCCCGCCGGCGTCGCCCGACGCGTCGCCGTCGACGGCCGCGCCGTCGTCAGTCCCGCCGCGGAGTCGAAAGTGCGTCGCGAAGACGGCGAGCGCGGCCGCGACGGGCGGGACGAACCCCGCCAGCTGCGGGAGCGCGTACAGCGCGTTGACGAGGACGGAGCCGCTCGGGTCTCGGAGCCCCTCGGGCGCCGAGATGACCATTCCGAGGTACAACGAGAGCAGGAACAGGAAGCCGGCGACTCCCATCCACCGGTCGTACGTGGCCGCGACCCGGTCGCCGCGGCGGTGGCGCCGGGCGACGAACAGTATCGGCGCGAGCAGCGGGCCGACGGCGCCGAGCCCGGCGACCACGAACAGCGACCGCGAAAACAGGAACGTCCCCCCTTGCGCCGACACGGTCTCGCCCATCCAGACGACCAGGGCGAGAGTGACGACGAGCGCGACGAACCCGGCCGCCAGCGCGCCGAGCGCGGCGTACGCCCGCATCGTCCAGGACTCGGTCGCGCGGAACGCGTACGGGATCGCGCCGAACACCCCGCGGTAGGCGTCTGCCATCGACTCCGATAGGGGCGTCAGCGAATTAAACCCCTCGTCGTCGGGAAACCATTTATACGCGCGACCGGATCCCCCTGACGTGGGTCTCTACGACACGTATCTCGCGACGCGCCACCGTCTCCACGACGCCGAGCCGCCGGCGCACGTCGCCCTCGTCCTCACGGAGCGGGACCTCCTCGCCGACGGCGCGTTCGACACGCTGTCGTCGGCCATCGGCTGGGCGTTCGAGTACGGCGCGGAGCGCGTCACTGTCTCCGTCTCCGTCCTCGACGGGGCCGTAGCTCCGACGCTGATCCGCGAGCTCCGCCGGCTCGATGTCCCCGCGGAGACGGTGGTCCGCGGCCCAGACGCCGACGTGCCGGGGGAAGGGGGAAGCGACCTCGGCGGCGACTCCGCCGCGGGCGACACCGACGCGCCGGTCCGGATACTGGTCGGCCTCGGCGGTAAGGCGGAGTTCGCCGGCGCCGTCCGCGAACTGGCGAACGACGTCGCGGCCGGCGAGATCACGCCGGACGCCATCGACGAGGCCGACGTCTCGGAGCGGCTGCTATTCCCCGAAGAGCCCGACTTGGTCATCAAGACGGGCGCCGAGCGGCTCTCCGACTTCGCAATCTGGCAGTCCGTGTACGCCGAGCTCTACTTCACCGACGTGAACTGGCGCGACTTCCGCAGGCGGGAGTATCTCCGCGCGGTCTTGGACTTCCAGGACCGACAGCGCCGGTTCGGCCGCTGACGCGCTCGAACCGCGGCCGTCGAGTTCCGCTACCAGACGAACGCGAAGAGCGCGGTGAACGTCACCAGCGCGCCCACCGTCGAGAGGATCGGCACGACGTTCTGCATCAGCACGACGCGCGCGCTCGTTCCCGGGTTGAACAGGTCCGACGCCGAGGGGACGTCGCTCGCGTCGCCCTCCCCGATCGCCGGCATCTCGTCGGCCGTCAGCGCCCCGACGGAGACCGTCGGTTCCTTCTCGCCTTTGATCCCCTGTCGGACGGTCACCGTGCGGGTCGCGCGCCCCCAGCCGAGCCCGACGATCGACATGGTCGCGATGATGACGAACGACGCCGGAATGCCGACCGCGGAGAGGCTGATCACGATCCCGGAGGAGACGACCGCGACGACGATGGCGGCCGTCAGCGGGAGGTCGGTGATGTCGTTGCCGAGCGTGTCGAGCGTCCGTCGGGCGATGGTGAACGCGCCGACCGCGACGGCGGCGCTGCCGAGGAGGATCATCGGCGTCATCTCCACGCCGTCCAGCGCGACCAGCGGCGCGATGGCGTTCGCGATGTTCGAGGTGCCCGAGGAGAACGCCATCAGGCAGCCGATCGCGATGACGACGACTCCTCCCGTCAGCTCGCGTCGGGTCGTGTTCGGGCCGAGGGTCGGGCGCGGTATCGGCCCCGACCGGTCGAACTCGAACAGCGCACCCTCCGTGCTTTCGATCGCCACCCAGCGGTCGATCGCCGAGTAGAAGTAGCGGCCGACGACGCCCGAGACCCAGAACCCGATGATCGGCGCGACGAGCCACCAGATCGCGATCTCGCCCATCACCGCCCAGTCGAGGGTGTTCGTCGCGATCCCGAGCCCGGCGATGGAGCCGACCGCCGTCATCGACGTCGACGCCGGGACGCCGGCGAAGTTGCCGACGAACAGCGCGCCGCCGATGAAAAAGAGGACGATGATGCTCGTCTCCAGCGTAAACACGTTCGCCCCGGTGACGAGGTCCTCGCCGAGCGTCGTGACGACGCGCTGGCCCAGTGTCCCCGCCCCGACGAAGAAGAACACCGACATCAGCCCCGCCGCGCCGGCCTTCGATAGCACGTCCGCGCCGACCGCCGGCCCGAACGCCGGTCCCGTCGTCGCCCCGCCGATGTTGTATCCGACGAACGCCGCCACCGCGACGCCGACGAGAAGAAGAGCTTCGACCATATACGAGAACAGACGACGCACGCGCTGTTAAACGGACGGGGTCCGTCCGCGTCGGCACCGGCCGCCTGCCCTCGCGTCGCCGCCGACCCCTGACACGAGTGCGACGCGGCGGACGGCTACCCGCCCAGGAAGTCCTGTCGCACGCCCTCGTCCGCGAGCAGTACGTCGCCGCGGTCGGTGTAGCGGTTCTCGCCGTTCACCAGCACGTACCCGCGGTCGCAGCGGCGCAGCGCCTCTTTCGCGTTCTGCTCGACCATCAGCACCGCCGTCCCTCCATCGTTGATCCTGTCGATCCGGTCGAACATGTCGGAGACGAGGTCCGGGGCGAGGCCGGCCGAGGGCTCGTCGAGCAGCAGGAGGTCGGGGTCGAGCATGAGCGCTCGTCCCATCGCGACCATCTGCCGTTGCCCGCCGGAGAGGGTTCCGGCCTTCTGCTCGCTGCGCTCCCTGAGGATCGGGAAGCGGTCGTAGATCGTCTCGATCTGGTCTTCAGGCACCTCGTCGAGGATGTACGCGCCCATTTCGAGGTTCTCGCGGACGCTGAGTCCGGGAAAGACGTTGTCGTTCTGCGGGACGAAGCCGACCCCCTCGCGGATGATCTGTTCGGGCGCCAGCCCGTGGATCGGCTCCCCCTCGAACTCGACGGTCCCGCCCATGTGGGTCGTGAGCCCGAAGACGGTCTTCATCACCGTCGACTTCCCGGCGCCGTTCGGCCCGACGACGGTCACGTACTCCCCGTCGGCCACGTCGAGGACCACGTCGGAGAGGATCTGGAGGTCGCCGTACCCGGCGTCGAGGTCGCGCAGGCGTAGGATCGCGTCGCCGTCGATCGCGTGGTCGGTGCCGGCGGTGGCAGTCGCGTCCGAATCGCCGGCTTCGCTCGCTTCCGTCTCGGCGGCTGTCGTCTCCGCGTCGTCCGCCGCTGCGTCGGCCGTCATAGCTCCTCACCCAGGTATGCCTCGATGACCCGCTCGTCGTTCCGTATCTCGTCGCCGGTCCCCTCGGCGAGCACGCTGCCCTGATGCATGACGATGACGCGTTCGCAGTTCTCCATGATGATGTCCATGTCGTGCTCGACGAGTAGGAAGGTGTAGCCGTCCGCGCGCAGGTCGTGGATCCGGTCGAGGAGCTTCTCCTCTAAGGTCGGGTTGACCCCGGCGAGCGGCTCGTCGAGCAGCACCATCTCGGGGTCGGTCATCAGCGCCCGGGCCATCTCCAGCAGCTTCCGCTGTCCGCCGGAGAGGTTCCCCGCGTGTTCGTGCGCGAGGTGATCGATCTCGAAGAACTCCAGCGTCTCCCACGCCCGCTCGCGGAGCGCGGTCTCCTCCTCGACGACGGCGCCGCGGAGCCCGGGCGTCACCGCGCGGATCGCGGACTCGCCGAGCTGCCCCTGCGGCGCGAGCATGAGGTTCTCCAAGACGGTCATCTCGGAGAGCTCGCGGGCGATCTGGAACGTCCGGACCAGCCCCTCCCGCGCGATCTGGTGCGGTTTGAGGCCGGTGATCTCCTCGCCCTCGAAGTACACCGACCCGCCGGTCGGCTCGTGGACGCCGGTGATACAGTTGAATGTCGTTGACTTGCCTGCGCCGTTCGGCCCGATGAGCCCGGTCAGCGAGCCGGACTCGACCTCGAAGGAGGCGCCGTCGACGGCGGTGACGCCGCCGAAGCGCTTGACCAACCCCTCCACGCGGAGCGGGGGTGCCTCCGAGGGAGACCCCGACGGGACGTGTTTCGCCGCCTCCTCCACCTCGCTGTCGTTCGCCTCGGGCTCGCCGATCGTTCCGTCCGTCGTCGCGGTGACGGGGTCGGTGGCGGCGACGTCTCCCGGGTTGGGCGCGTCCGCGTCGGTCTCGGCGGAGTCGCTCGGGTCGGGGGCGTCGCTACTCATCGCTCTCACCTCCGGCGGGCCGCTCGGAGAGGTCGACGGCCGCGGCCGTCTCGATCCGGTCGCCGAGGATCCCCTCGGGCCGTCGGTGGATGATGAACACCAGCACGAGCCCGAGGAAGACGAACTGGAGCGGCGCGACGTTCTCGGTCGCGTACGCGAGGAACGTCACCGGGTCCAGCGAGGCGACCGCGTCGGCGAACGACGGCGGCGTCTGCGCGTCGATGAGTCCCCGGACCGTCCCGCCGACGCGGCGGGGCCCCTCGAACAGTACCGCCGCGAAGACGATCCCGCCGAGGACGGAGCCGGTGTTCGACCCCGACCCGCCGATTATCACCGCGATGAACACGTAGAAGGTGAGGAGCGGCCGGAACTGCGGCGTCGGCGAGACGTTGCCCTGACTGCCGAACCAGAGGATGCCAGCGAGCCCCATCAGCGCGCAGCCGATGACGAACACCTTGATCTTCACGAGGTTCACGTCCTTGCCGAGCGAGTCGGCGACGAGCTCGTCCTCCCGGATCGCCTTCATCGTCCGGCCGAACGGCGAGCGGCCGAGGCGTTCGAGCAGGAGGTAGAAGCCGACGAGGAAGGCGGCGAGGACGGCGATGTACCCCCACCCAATGAGGATCGGCTGCGAGATGCCGAGGCCATCGCTCCCGAAGACGCCGAAGACGAGGTCGCCGAACGCGGTCGGCGTCCCCGCCTGCCCGTCGACGAGGAACAGGTCGCGGACCGGGTTGTCCGGCATCCCCATCCCGCGACCCCCGCCGGTTCCGGCGCCGACCGTGTCGCGCAGGAAGTTGTCGAAGGCGCTCGACTGGAGCGACAGGCGGACGATCTCCGAGAGGCCGAGCGTCACGATGGCGAGGTAGTCGGCCTTGAGCCGCAGCGCCGGCAGCGCCGCGACCGCGCCGAGCAGCGCCGCCATCCCCATGCCGGCGACGATCCCGACCGGGAGCGGCAGCCCGAGTCCGGGCGGGCCGAACGCCGGGTCCGGCGACCGGACGACCATCCCCATCGTGTACACGCCGACGGCCATGAACCCGGCGACGCCGATGTTGAAGAGGCCGGTGTACCCCCACTGGAGGTTCAACGCGAGCGCGGTGAGGGCGTAGACGAGCCCGAGGAACGTCAGCGTCTCTAGGAGTCCGACGACGCTGTTGAGCCCGTCGGTGAACGTCAGCAGCGTCGCCGCGGCGTAGATCGCGAGCAGCGTCCCGACCACGAGCCCGAGGTCGCTCTCGCGGGCGGCCTCGACCAGCGCCGCCGTCGCGCTCTCGGGCGCCTCCGACCCGCCCGCGGACGGCCCGGAGGCGGAGCCGCCGGGTGCGTCGGCGTCGCTCATGCGGTCGTCACCCCGCCGAACAGTCCCTCTGGGCGCAACAACAGCATCAGGATCATCACGGCGAACGCGGCGGCCTGGTTGAAGTCGGAGGGGATCCAGATCGTCGAGGTGGTGAACACGACGCCGATGACGAGGCCGCCGACGATGGCGCCGTAGACGGAGCCGATCCCGCCGAGGATCACGGCCGCGAAGATGAGCAGCAGGAGGAGCCAGCCGAAGTCGAACTGGATCGTCCCGCGGAGCAGCACGTAGAGGTAGCCGGACGCCCCCGCGAGCCCGCCGCCGATGATCCACGTGGCGGTGACGACGCGCTCGGCCGGGATGCCGGTGATGAGCGCGAGGTCCTTGTTGTCGGCCATCGCCCGCATCGCGGTGCCGAGCTTCGTGTGCTGGAGCATGCCGTGCATCGCGAGCATCAGTCCGAGCGCGGCCACGAGGATGGTGAGCTCGTGCGCGTTCACCGAGAGCCCGAGCGGGTCGAACGCGAGGTTCGACGCGTCGACGCTGGCGGTCACGCCGCGCCGGTCGGAGCCGTACCCGAACTGGAGCAGGTAACGGACGATGAGCGCCGCGCCGATAGAGGCGATGCGCAGGGAGATCCCGTCGCGATCCCGCATCGACTTGTAGAACGCGCGGTCGAGCGCCACCGCGAGCAGCGCCGTGACGACGAACGCCGCGACCAGTCCGACGAGGATCGCGCCCGGCGTCGTGAGGATGTGCGCGCCGATGTCGCCCGGCGAGGCGTTCCCGGCGTCGCGGACCGTCAGGAGCGCGCGGACCGGGATGTCGCCGAGGCCGGCGATCAGGAACGCGACGCCCCACCCGGAGAACGCGCCGACGCTGACGAGGTCACCGTGCGAGAAGTTCGCGAACGAGAGGATGCTGTACGTCATCGAGAGGCCGATCCCCGCGAGCCCGATCACGAGGCCGATCACGACCCCGTTCCAGAGGTTCGAGCCGAGCCGGTCGACGGAGAGCGACCCTCCTATCGGGCCGAGGCCGACACCCGCGAGCTTCGCCGCGAGGTCGACGAGGAGCAGGCCCGCAAGGAGGACGACGAAGAGAAGCCCCGGCCGAGCCCGCGCCGCGTCGACGATCGACGAGTCAGTTGTTCCCATGTGTACGTCTCACTGACACAGGGTGGGTCACCGAGCGGTAAATAACTCGCTGTTCGGACAAACATCGATACCTCGAAAGCGCCTGACAGCTGTCTCCCCCCGCCGCGTCCCGAACGCGGCCTCAGTCGCCGCCCGCGGCCCGCGCCCGACGCCGCGCCGCCTCCGGCGAGCGGCCCTCGCGCAACAGCGCCTCGACGAACAGCTCGCCGGCCTTGTACGACGACCGGACCATCGCGCCCGACGCGCAGTAGAGGAAGTCGAACTCCTCCTCGGCAACCCGCCGCCACGTCTCGAAAACGTCGGGGTGGACGTACTCGAACACGTCGAGGTGCGAGCGCGAGGGCTGGAGGTACTGGCCGAAGGTGACCACGTCGACGCCGACCTCGCGGAGGTCGCCGAGCGTCCGGTACACCTCGTGGTCGTACTCGCCGACGCCGAGCATGAGGCTCGTCTTGGTGTGGATGTCGGACCTCTTGTCGACCCGATCGAGGACGGCGAGCGACTGCTCGTAGTTCGCGCGGCGGTCCCGGACCGGCCACTGGAGGCGCTCGACCGTCTCGACGTTGTGGGCGATCACGTCCGGCCCGGCGTCGATGATGCGATCGATCGCTTCCGGGTCGCCCTGGAAGTCCGGGATGAGCGTCTCGACGAGGATCTCGGGGTCGCGGCGCTTGATCGCCCGGATCGTCTCGGCGAAGTGCGCCGACCCGCCGTCGGCGAGGTCGTCGCGGTCGACGGACGTGAGGACGACGTAGTCTAACCCGATCTCCGCGACCGCGTCCGCGACGTTGGCGGGCTCGTCCGGGTCGAGCGGCTCCATCCCGCCCGTCTCGACGTCGCAGAAGTTACAGCCGCGCGAGCAGCGGTCGCCCATCAGCATGAACGTCGCCGTGCCCGGGCCGTCGTTCCCCGACCAGCACTCGCCCATGTTCGGGCAGTTCGCCTCCTCGCAGACCGTGTGGAGGTCGTGCTCGCGGAGGGTGGACTTGATCTCCGTGAACCGACTCCCGGACGGCGGGCGCGACTTCAGCCAGTCCGGCTTCCGGCGGCCGCGTGACATGGATGATCCTTAGCGTCCGAGCGCAAAAGGATGCGGGTCGCCGAGGCGGCCCGGGGTCTCGCCGACCGCGGGTTCACGCCTCGGGACCGCCCCGGCTCACGCCTCCGGGACAAACACGTTCATCGACGGCGTCTGGATCCCTTGGAACTTGTTCTTCCAGTTGTACGCGATGTTCAGCACGCGCCGCCGGTCGCCCGGCGGTCCCGTCACCACGCTCACGGAGGTCCCGTCTTCCGGGATCTCGACGCGGGTGTCCCGCCAGTCGAACCCGGCGAGCAGTTCCGAGGGGTTCTCGACCGACACCGTCCCGCTGTTCCTGTTCACCTCGTAGAGGCGGTAGGCGTCGGCTTCGAGCAGCCGCTTGATCTCTTCAAGATCGTCGTCGAAGTGTGCTTCGAGCGCGTCGGCGGTGTGGTAGCCGCAGACGATCAGGTGCGCGAACGTCTCGACGTTGCGCGGGTTCTGCTCGGCCTCGCGGAGGTGGTCGAAGTACGCGAGTTTCTCCTTGCGGTCGAGGTCGAGGATCGCGTTGACGATCCGGGCCGCCTCGCGCTCTCCCTCCGTCGCGTCCGAGTCCGCGAGGACCTCGTCCGCCCGCGACCCCGTGTTCTGCCCCCGCGAGACGTCGAGGACGTTCTTGAGGTGTTTCGCGCGGTCGTACACCGCCGACTTGTACGACCAGTCGCGGACGTCGTCCGGGTAGCCGTCGAACTCGCGAAGGAGCGCCTCGCGGTCCTCGGGGAACCCGATCCCCTCGCGGAAGTCGCTCCACGCCGTCGCGTCCTCGAAGAGCCCGAACTGCGTCAGCGTGTCCTGCCCGAGGTTCGCCCGCGTGCCGCCGCTCGCGACGAACTTGGCCTCGACGAACGTCTCCCCGTCGGGCGACTCGACGATCAGATCGCCCAGCGAGTCGTAGGAGTTGCCGGCGTGGCGAACCGCGGTCAGGTCGGGGAAGTCGCTCCGGAGCCGATCGGCGAGCGCCTCGCCGAGATCGGGTCGCCCCCGCTCTTCGAGGTCGGCGTCCGGCTCCGCGCCGTTCGCGAGCTGCGCCGTCAGCTTCTCCGTGGCCTCGACCCAGCCGCGCTCGTGTTTGCCCATGTGGCGTGTCGGTCGGCGACGGGAAATAAAGGAACCGCGTACTGGCGGCGAGCTCCCGACCGCCGTCGGTCGTCGGATAAACCGTGCCGCGAACGAGGTGCGTTTAATTCGGTCGCGTCCGAACGGCCGACCAACGGCGTGTGTAAAAATGGATGAGGTCGCCCCCGGGCTCCTCGTGGGGACGATGTCGGACGCCGAAGACGAGTCGCTGCTCCGGCGCCGCGGCGTCGACGCCGTCGTGTCGCTGACGCACGACGACCCGGACACCGGCGCCGTCGCTCGCGTCGACACGCCGATGACGGACGGGCCGCGAAACGAGTACGAGGCGTTCGCCACCGCCGCGGAGACGGTCGTGGAGCGGCGCGAGGCCGGACAGCGCGTCCTGGTTCACTGCTCGGCCGGCGCCTCCCGCAGCCCGGCGGTCGCCGCGGCGGCGATGGCGCGACTGACGGACAGGGGCCTCGACGAGGCGTTCGAGCAGGTGCTCGCGCGGCGATCCGAAGTCGACCCGCACGACGCGCTGGTCCGGCGGGCGGCGACGTTCGTAACCGAAGGTAGCGAATGGGCGGCGAGGTCGCAGGAAGAGCCTAGGCCGAGATTTGAACTCGGGGTCTCGTCCTTACCAAGGACTTGCTTTACCGAGGAGGCCTTCGGCCCTGAAAGCGGCTACCTTTGCCGCAAACGCCCACTTTGCGCGCTTCTCATCTCTCTATTAGCAACGCTACTTATAAAAGAATTGGGTATTCAGCCCCGTATGCCGTCTGTGGACACCGGAAATCGACAAACGTGTTCGGGTGAGTGTTGCCCCACTCGACACACCATAATTGTGAGGGGTGCTGTGCGGTTCATATGTGTGGCCCCATTGCATCGAGTGAGGGAGTAACACGGTCGTTCAGATATACTGTGGTGAATCAGCCGGAAAGTAGAGCGTGCGAGTCGGTCACGACTTCCCAATCAAAACGTGGCCTAGCGGGTTGATGAGTACAGGAAACCACTTGAGTATGATTGGCGCCCACAATACGACTTCGTTCCCCCGCATTTTTATATGGAAAACAGCAAATTCACGCACCCGTGCTTGAGTTAACTAAGTTCGAGGCAATCTACCTGTTGATGTCGCTATTCACTGTAATTATTGGATATCTCGACTTTACGTCGTTTTTATCACTTGGTGAGGGGCTGGTACTCCTCGCGCTCTGCGTGATGTTATTGCTTATGAGGCGAGTTGTCGATAAATAAGTGTACGTACTGAAGACCAATTCACTGGCTTCTGTGTGAAAGAAATTGGGCCCTATGCTGAACTCATTCTCTGAATACACCGTTACAAATCATATTTTGAGGGGTCACAAAGTGCGATGCGTACCTCGTCGGCAGAGATGCTGAATATCACGACTTCCAACCCGTGTTCAGTGGCGATGTTGCGTATGCTTTCCGGGGCATTTTCCGGGTCGGCTTCCACAGTATCACCCCCGGTAGCGCGTCGAGAATCCGTATCCAAAGTGGTTGGTTCTCGTGTTTCAATCCTCCCTCGCGTGGGAGATTGCCGGAGACCCACTCACCGGACAGCCCCGGCACGGCCGTATCGCCGCTATCGAACTCGAATCCAGAATAGCCCGCCTCTTTGAGTTCTTGTCTCACACGTTCCCAATCGGTCATTAGTCGTCTAATCGAACAGTGCCGACGTAAATATGCCGTCTGTACTGAATGATACGTGCTTCACCTGTACTTACCGAAGCTACTCACCACATCGAGGGCCTTTCGTCTTAGTCGTCGTCAGCGGTGTACGCGCCGCCACGGCGCTTGGCGCGTGCGACGACGAGCCGCTGGTCGTCCTGCCGGAAGCTCACGGAGAGCCGGAACTCTCCGACGCGTATCTTCTTGTACGGGCTGTTCTGGAGCGGCTCACCGTAGTCCGGCGGGTCGCGCCACGGCGAGGAGACGATTTCATCGAGCTTGTCGAGTATCCGGTCTTGGTCGGCGGGGGACAGTCCGTCGAGGTCGTCTTCGGCGGTCGAGGAGAGTTCCCACGTCCACCCGTCGTCACTCATCGCTCGTGCCGAACCGCTCGCGGGCTTCCTCGGCGCTCGTCGTTCGTCCCTCGCGGATGTCTTCCTCGGCTTCGAGCAGGGCGACGAGTTCGTCGCGGTCGAACGTCGGGAACTCGACGGCGTCTCGAAGGGTGTACCGGATGAACTCGCTTCGGCTGTTGAACCCACGCCCCTGCCACGTATCGTCTATCTGTTCGAGGAACGACTCGGTGAGCTTGAAATTCACCGTGGCGATGTCGTCCCTGCCGTCGTCGTTTGTGGCCGCTTCGGACATATAGACGTAATACGCTGGTCTTACCAATAGTCGTTTCGGCGGAGGCTCACTCACCGCGTAACCGACGTGGATAGTCGCATCGAGGAGCAGTTCTATCACATTCCTGACTACGGTTCATCGTCCGTCCTGTGAGTGTGGATTAGCGAAATCCGGGGTGTCCCTTGAGGGGACGCGCCCCCGGTCTATTTCGGGGCTAATCCGCCGCTGTCCGCGAATTAGTTTGTGTGTCCTGATAGTTTGACGAATCGCATTACGGCGAGAGATGCCCTGTTTAGCGAGAGAAGCGAATCTTGAACGGGTTTCGTTCAGACGAGTGTAGCCGGAAAAGTGTGCGTACAAGGAGTGTTCGGAGGAAAGAGCCTAGGCGGGGATTTGAACCCCGGCTCTCGTCCTTACCAAGGACGCGCTTTACCGCTAAGCTACCCAGGCACGCACTCAGTCGTTGACCGGATTCGACTTTATGGGTTTCGATCCGCGGGCGCGACGTCCGGGAATCGGGACCGGTTCCGGCGTCGTCCCCGAGCCGGTCACCGATCGGTCGCGCTGACGGCGCGATCCGAGATATCGGCGATACGGTCGGCGGTCGTCTCAGGTAGCGCCCGGCCCGCGGGCGGGAACTCGCCGTCGCAGTCGGCCGCGAGGTCGCGGGCGTACGCGAGAAGTTCCTCGGGCGGGTCGCCGCCGACCGCCGTGGTCCCGGCGACGACGGCGAGTTCCAGCGCGTCGACCTCCAGGTTACGGTCGAGCCCGACCGCCGTCTCGGCGTCCGTCCCCTCGCGGTCGCGGAGCGTCTGGTCGCGGCCGAACGCGCGCACCACGTCGACCGCGGGGCGGGCGGCGTCGGTACACGCCAGGAGCGAGAAGCCGCGGGAGACGAGCACGTCGGCAGCGAGGATGTCCATGTCCGCGTCGATGTCGGCGGCGGTCGGCGCGGTCACCCACGGCTCCTCGCGGGCCACCGTACGGGTGAGCCGCAACCCCTCGTAGATGAGCTGTACGCCGGCGGCGCGATCGGTCACATCGCCGAGCTCGACGTCGGGGTCGAGCGCGCGAGCGGTGACCAGCGCCAGCACGCCGGGGGTCACCGCCGCCTCGCCGATTCGCGCGTCGAGGGCCTCGCGGAGCTGTTCGGGCTCGACGTCCGCGAGCGCCTCGCGCGCGGCGTCACGCGCTCGCGCGGCATCGTCCATTGGTAACCGGTAGACGAGCGAAGGGCAAAGACCTTTGGAAACGAACGGGATTCCGTCCCGTGATCCGAACCCGAACCGACGGCGACGTGCGCGTCGTCACGCTCGATCGCCCCGAGGCACGCAACGCCCTTCGGCCCGCCGACCTGACCGACCTCCGAACGGCGTTCGAGGAGCCGGAAGCCGGGAGGGACCCACCGGTGACGTTCCTGCGCGGCGCGGGCGACGCGTTCTGCGCCGGCGCCGACCTCGACGCGGTCGCCGCGCTCGACGACCCGGGGGCGTTCGCGCGGCGGGGGCAACGCGTCGCCGCCGCGATCGAGGAGTCGCCGTCGGTCGTCGTCTGCGGGATCGACGGGCCGGCCCGCGGCGGCGGCGTCGAGCTGGCGCTCGCGGCGGACGTGCGGGTCGCGACCCCGCGGGCGACGCTCGGCGAGCCCGGCGTCTCGCTCGGCCTGTTCGGCGCGTGGGGCGGGACGGTCAGGCTCCCGCGCGTCATGCGCGAGGGCGACGCGCTCGACTTCGCGCTCTCGGGCCGGGTCCTCGACGCGGACGCGGCGCTGCGGACCGGGCTCGTCTCGCGCGTCGTCGACGACCCGCGCTCGGTGGCCGACGAGATCGCGGCGGGCGAGCCGGACGCGCTCGCGGCGATCAAGCGCCGGATGCGTGACCGGCGCGAGAGCGGGACGCAGGAAGCTGCGGAGGCGACGGCGTTCGCCGATCTTCACGACGCGCACGCGGACGAGATCGCTCGACGGAGAGGGGAGTGAGTCTCCGCGTCGACGGCGGTCGCGTCGCCGCGCCGTCCCGATGTGACAGGTTTAAGTGAGTCTCCGATCAAATGTGGGATACGAAGCACGCACCGGTAGTGTAGTGGTATCACGCAACCTTGCCATGGTTGCAACCCGAGTTCAAATCTCGGCCGGTGCACTCCTTTCAGTCGTTCCCCGGCCTGACTCCCGTTCGCTCCGCTCACGGGAGTCCCGGCCGGTGCATCTCTCGAACGTAGTGAGAGATATCTTCATGAGATCTGAACGCTATCAATTATTTATAAATCGACGGTAGATCGGTGGAGCACACCTCCAAAGCCCCAGCCGCGAGGCCGCAGTACGCTCGTTGCGCTCCTCGCTCGCGTTGCTCGCTGCGGTGTCGCCGGCGGCGGAGCCGCCGGCTGCCCGTGGCGCGTCGCGCCACGCTGCTTACGTCGTCATCAGAACGCTCCGCGTTCTGATTGGCTCACGAGAGCTTTTCTCTCGTGAACGCCTACTGCGGCCCCGCGGCTGCCCCTTTGAGTCCCGCCCCGCAACCCTCCGCCACGCGCCCCACGCCTCCCCCGCCCCGTCCCCCG
>NZ_NEWI01000120.1:0-8242 GCF_002135005.1 Halorubrum sp. SD612
CGTCGAGCGCCGCGGTCTGGACGTCCGCGCGGTCGCCGCCGGTGATGACGGCGGCGTCGCGGGCGCGCCGGAAGTAGCGGAGCGCCTCGTCGCCGCCCATCGCGCCGACGAGGAAGCGCTCGACGAAGGCGTCGGTCGACGCGTCGGTGAGGAGCTCGGCCCCGAGCTCGTCCGCGAGCTCGCCGACCGTGACGCCCGCGAGCTCCTTCTCGTACGGGAGCGCGCCGAACACGGTGACCCCCTTCGATTCGAGGAACGGGATGCCGTCCTGATCGAGCGACTCGAAGGCGTCGTCGGACACCTTGTTGAACACGACGCCGGCGAGGCGGTCGCCGAACGCGTCGGCGGCCGCCAGCACGTCGTCTAAGTCGTTCGGCGAGCCGTACTCGGCGACGAGGACGACGTTCGCGTTGAGCAGCTCCGCCACGTCGACGTCGGTGAGGTCGACGACGCCGCCGGTGGTCCAGCTGCCGCCGCCCTCGACGAACACCTGGTCGTGGTCGGCCGCGATATCGTCGTACTCCTCGCGAATGCGGTTGCGCAGGGCCTCGGAGTCCTCGGTGCCGCGGATGGCGCCCTCGACGAACGTCGGCGAGTAGACGACGGGCTCCATCTGGTGCATCTCGGCGTCCAAGCCGAGCACCTCGCGGGCGAGCATCGGGTCTTGATCGAGCGTCTTCCCGACGTTCGACTGGAGCCGGGTCCCCTTCGGTTTCATGTAGCCGACGCTGCTGTCCTGGTCGGCGGCGAGCCGCGCTAAGGCGACGGTGATCGCTGTCTTTCCGGCGCTGTCTCCGGTCGCGGTGACGAGTGTGGTGGGTGTGTCAGTCATTGGTGGGTTCCTCCGCGTCGAGCGGCTGTTGTTCGGTCTCCGCCAGATCGAGCTCCTGCGGGTCGACGGTGAGTCTCACGTCAACGGCGGCGGCGTTCGTGCCGCCGTCGTCGTCGGGCAGTGCGACGAGGGGGTTGATATCGAGTTCGAGGATGGCCGGGAAGTCGGTGACTAGCTGCGAGAGCCGGCCGATCGTCTCGATCACGGCGTCGACGTCGACCGGGTCGCGGCCGCGGGCGCCCCGGAGCAGGGGCGCCGACTGGATCTCCTCGGTCATCTCCCGCGCTTCGGGCTCGGAGACGGGCGCGACGCGGAAGGTGGTGTCCTCCATCACTTCCACGAAGATGCCGCCCAGCCCGAACATCAGCAGCGGGCCGAACTGCGGGTCGCGGTTCATCCCGACGATGGTCTCGACGCCGTCGTCGAGGTCGACCATCTCCTGAACCTGGACGCCGAGGACGGTCGCGTCCGGCTGGTAGTTGCGGGCGCGGGTGATCAGGTCCTCGTAGGTGTCGGCCACGTCGTCGTCCGCGACGCCGACGGCGACGCCGCCGATGTCGGACTTGTGGAGGATGTCCGGCGAGACGATCTTCATCACCACGTCGCCGTCGACGCCCTCGGCGACCTCGCGGGCGCGCTCGGGCGAGTCGACGATGGCGCCGTCGGGCGTGGGGATGCCGTACGCGTCGAGCAGCTCCATCGCCTCGACGCCCAAGCGGTTGTCGTCGCGGTCGCGCACCGCTCCGAGGATCTCGCGGGCGCGCTCGCGGTCGACGTCGAACGACATCGGGTCGGCGTACTCGCGCGCCTTGATGTCGCGGTAGGTGGCGAGCGTCGCGAGACTGTCGATAGCGCGCGCGGGATCGAAGTAGCAGGGGATCCCCCGCGCCTGAAGCTGCTGTTTCGGCTCGCGGGTGCGGTCGCCGCCCATCAGGCAGGCGGCGACGGGCGCGTCCATCTCGTCGCTCACGTCGGTGATCGCGTCCGCGAGCTCGTCGAAGTCGATCGTCGCGGTCGGCGCGGCCAACACGAGGGCGGCGCCGACGTTGTCGTCGGTGACCGTGATCTCCAACGCCTCTCGGAACCGGTCGACGTCGGCGTCGCCGATCACGTCGACCGGGTTGTGGATGTTCGCCTCGTCGGGCATCGACTCGGCGAGCGCGTCGCTCGTCTCGCTCGTGAACGACGCCATGTCGAGGTCGGCGTCGCCGACCGCGTCGGTCGCCATCACGCCGGGGCCGCCGGCGTTCGTGACGATGGCGACGCTGTCGGTGTCGGGGAGGGGCTGGCTGCCCAAGATCCCCGCAGCGTCGAACAGCTCGTCGACCGACTCCGCGCGGATCACGCCCGCCTGATCGAGCCCCGCCTCGTACGCCTTGTCGGAGCCGGCGAGCGTGCCGGTGTGCGAGGAGGCGGCCTGCGCGCCGGCGCTCGTGCGCCCCGACTTCACCGCGACGATCGGGGTGTCCTGCGAGGTCTCGCGGGCGGTCTCGATGAACTCGCGGCCGTCTTCGATCCCCTCGAGGTAGCCGATGATCACGTCGGTCTCCTCGTCGTCACCCCAGTGGTCGACGAAGTCCGTCTCGTCTAAGACCGCCTTGTTGCCGAGCGAGACGACATCCTTGAATCCGATCCCGTTGTCGTTGGCCCAGTCGAGGACCGCGGTGACGAACGCGCCCGACTGGCTCATGAAGGAGAGCCCGCCGGGGAGCGCGTTCTCGGGGCCGAACGTGGCGTTCATCCCCGAGGGCGTCGACATGATCCCCAGGCTGTTTGGGCCGACGAGGTTGAGGTCGTACTCGTCGGCTAGCTCCGCGAGGCGACGCTCCCTCGCCGCTCCGTCCTCTCCGGTCTCCCCGAACCCGGCGGTGATCACGACGACGTTGCGGACCCCCGCCTCCCCGCACGCCTCGATGGCGTCCAACACGATCGAGGGGGGGACGACGACGACCGCGACATCGGCGTCAGCGTCGGCGACGTCGTCGACACAGGGCGTGTCGAGCACCGCGTCGTAGTTCGGGTTGACGGGGACCGTGTCGCCGTCGAAGTCGTCGAGGAGATTCGACGTGACGGCGCGGCCGACGGCCCCTTCGCGGGCGGTCGCGCCGACGACGGCGACCCGGTCCGGGTCGAACAGCTCGTTGAGCGTACCCATCAACCCGGGAGTACGCGAAGCGACGGCTTAAGATCGGTGGGATGTTCTTCGGAATCGGAGTCAACGGTGAACGATCGATCGGGTTTCGGTTAACCGTTCGTGGATCCCGGCGGTGAGTCGGGGGGGCCGTCGAGATCCGCGGCAGTCTCGGACGCGGAGAGGCCGGAGTCAATCGGCTCCGAGCCGGTGGGCTCCGGATCGGCCGACTCCGCGCCGCCGGCTTCGGATTCGGGCTGGGTGGTCCCGGCGTCGGAGGGGGGCGACTCGGCGGTCTCGGCGTCAGCCGAGGGCGACTCGGCGACCTCAACATCGGACGGTGGCGAACTGACGACCGGCGTCATCTCCCCCGCGTCCGGTCCGGCTGGCGTCGGGCGGGCGTCCGGCGCGACCGGATGGGTCCGATCCACCGTCGAGTCGCCGGGGTCACAGTCGGCGTCGGGGACACAGATCGTCACCTCGTTGCCGTCGGCGCCGGCGTCGAACGCCAAGTCGCCGCCGGACCGATCGGCGATCCAGTAGACGAGCCACAGCCCCATCCCGCCGGTGTGTCTGAGGTCGTCCATCTTCCACCGGTCGGTGATCGGGTCCCGCTCGGCCGGGGGGATCGGCGGCGCGTTGTCGCGGACCGCGATCTTGACCCGGTCGGCGGGCGCGGTGACCTCGATCTCGACGCTCGGCGCCGCCTCGGCGTGTTCGATCGCGTTCTCGATCAGTTCGGCGATCGCGTAGTCGAGCTCGGGGTGCGTGAACGCCCGCACGTCGCCGGGGCAGGAGACCGATATCTCCGCGGTCGGACTTGACCGGTCGTCGACGGCGTCCGCCACCGCGCTCTCGACGAGCGGCGCGACCCGGAGGGGTTGCGGGTGTTCGTGGTGGCGGAGGAGGTCGATCACGCCGCGCTGTTTCTCGGCGGTCGTCAACAGGTCGTCGGCGACCCGGCGAACCGTCTCCGCGTGGTCGATCAGGTCGGCGGCGAGTTCGGCCAGGTCGAACTCGTCGGGAACGACACCGCGTTCCTCGGTCGCCGTCGCGCTGACGGCGTCTTCGACGCGGTCGGCGATGCGCTCCGCGGTGCCGTCGACGATGTTCATGTCGTTGCGGATCGTGTGTCGGAGAAGGTTGTCCATCACCGTGAGCTGACGCTCGCGGCGGTACTCGTCCGTGACATCGCGGGCGAAACCGGTGACGGCGACGACCTCGCCGTCCTCCCACACGGGGCGCGAGGGCACCCTGACCCAGGTGGTCCGCCCATCGGCCGGCCCGATCCGGTAGTCGAGGTTCGTCGGCTCGCCGTCGGAGAGCCGCTCCATCGCGTCCTCGACGGCCGGACGGTCGTCGGGGTGAACCGCGGCGAGGAACATCTGCGGGCGCCGTTCGAGCGCGTCCGGCTCGATCCCGAACACGGATTCGAGCGCGCCGTTGACGAATAACAGGTCCTCCAAGTCGGCGCTGAACATCCAGAGCACGTCCGGCGACGTCGACGCGATCGTCTCCAAGCGCCGGCGTGACTCGACCTCAAGGGTGACGTCGCGAGAACTCAGCGCGTAGCCGTCGAGGCCGGTCTCCGACGGCGGAAACACGCGGGTGCGAAACCACACCCAGTCGCCGTCGGCAGTCGCGTAGCGGTACTCCAACGGCGATTCCGGGGCGGTTCCGCCGGCGACGAGGGCCTCGAACGCCGTCCGAACGCGGTCGGCGTCGTCGGGGTGAATCAGGTCGAAGGCGTCGGTCCCGACGAGCGTGTCGGGGTCGAACCCGAGCAACTCGCGGGTGGCCGCGTTGAGGTATCGGAACCGGCCCTTCTCGTCGATCACCGCGACCTTGTCCTGCGCAAGGTCGACGAGGGTTTCGGGTTCCGGTGAGCGGGACATACGGAACACCTTCGAGAACTGGCGTATAAGCGTGGCCGCGTGATTATCAGGTGCGAAAACGGTCGCCGACGAACCGCCGGGCGAACGCGCCCTGATCGCACCTCCGGGAGGCCGATCCGTCGCGCCGTGGCAGATCAGTCGGCCGAGACGCCGGGGGCGTTGAGCGCGGCGGCAAGCGGGTCGGCCCCCTCGTCGTCGACCGCGAGCGAGACGCCCTCGTCGCCGAACTCGATCGCGGCCTCGGCGGCATCGCGGACGTACTCGGCGGCGTGGTCGCCGTCCGGGTCGAGCCGAACCCCCTCGGCGAGCAGCGGCGTCTCGCTCAGCAGCTCAACCTTCCGGTAGGCGGTCGAGAGGGCGATGTCGCAGTCGTCGGCGAGTTCGCTCGTCGTCTTCGGCGTCGCCGCGGCGGCGAGGATCGCCCGACAGTCGGCGTCGGCGAGCGCCTCGAACGTCGCGTCGAGCGCCGCGTCTCCCTCGGTCGTCGTCGTGGCGTCGGTCGTGCGCGGGGGGCGTTTCATACCTGTACGTTACGGCTACAGCCTCCCGAACTGTGGCCCCTCATATGCGGGGATTTTTATACCCGACCGCGCGCCCGCCAACGTTTTTGCCCGGCGCGGGCACGGACGAACGAGATGGGATCGGGAATCCGGGCGGAGGTCTCGCTGCCGACCGCGGCGGCCTCGCCGTTCGACGGCGTCGTCGACGGAACGACGCCCGTCACGGGCGTCACGCGGTGTACGCCCGCCGACGACCGCGAGCGAGTGGTCGTGGAGTTCATCGCGGACGCGGACCTCTCGGTCGCCGAGGGAGTCGAGGTCGTCTTCGACTACGGCGGCCGAGCGGCCTACCGGTTCGAGGCGGCGGTCGACCCGGACTCGCCGTTCGCCGTCCTCGACCGCCACGAGACGCCCGTCTCGGAGGCGGTGGTCCGCGACGGGCGGCTGCGCGTCACCTTCCACGCGAGCGACTTGCCGACACTGCGGTCGGTGTTGGAGGCGTTCCGCGAGGCGTGTCCGGAGATGGAGGTGAAGCGCCTGCTCCAGTCGTCGACGACACCGACGGAGTCGGACTTGGTGACCGTCGACCGGAGCGAACTGACGGAGCGCCAGCGCGAGGTGCTCGAAGCCGCCTACGAGGCGGGGTACTTCAACCACCCGAAGGGCGCCAACGCCGGCGAGGTCGCGGAGTCGCTGGGCATCGGTCGGTCGACGTTCACCGAGCACGTCGCCGCCGCCCAGCGGAAGCTGTTCCAGTCGCTGCTTGACTAAGGATCGATTATCACATTCCGACGCCGCGAGAATCCGAGGTCCGTTTGATGGGCATGGGGAGCGTACGTACGGGTATGACGGGGCGATCCACCCACACCTTCGTCTGCCCGGAGTGTCGGCGCTCGATCGAGGTGGACGACGCGATGCGGGCGACGCTACTCGAGACGGGCTGTGTCGTCTGCGGGGCGCCGGTCACCGAGGAGAACATCGGCGAGGCGCCGACGATCAGCTGAACGGAGTCGGCCGGCGACCGCCGCAGAGCCTCCGCCGTCGTCCGCACCGCAGAGACGCCTCCCCGCTGTCCCCGCGCTGCGCGCCGTCTCGTTCCCTTTATCAACTCGTGGGAAGAAGGTTCGATATGCCGACGAACAGCGAGGTCGAGATGTCGTCGACCGAGGTGGACGCACACCTGTCTCGCCACGAGACGGGCGTTCTCGCGCTCGCGCGCGACGACGCGCCGTACGCGATCCCGATCTCCTACGGGTACGACGCGGACGAGCGCGCGTTGTACCTCCGGCTGGTGTCGACGCCCGACAGCGAGAAGCGCGAGTTCCTCGCGTCGACGCCGCGGGCCCGCGTGGTCGTCTACGAGGACGAAGACGACGAGTACGCCAGCGTCGTCGGCGTCGGCACCCTCGAACGCGTCGACCTCGACGAGCTCACCCCCGAAACTATCGCCCAGTACGGCGAGACGCAGCGTCCCCTCTTCGAGATCTGGGCCGACGACAAACCGGACCTCAACATCGAACTCTACCGCTTTGCGCCCCAAGAACTGACCGGACGGAGGGTCGTTGTCGAGCGCGACGAGGCGTAGGGATTTTTTTGATTAGGTTTGTATTTAATCCAAACTGATCTTTCTGCCGTCTCATGCGAAGCGCAGAAGTCAGGCTGTTTGACACCCTCCCCGCGCTGAAGCGCCAAGATTCCCACGGCACCGCACCACTGGGCTGGGATATTGTATTTTACCTAAATTGAGGCGCTGAGGCCCCTTCCTCAACGAACGAGCGAAGCGAGTGAGTAGAGAGGGGATACAGCGTTCACAAGAGCTAGCTCTTGTGTGCGGACGAGACGCAAGAGCGTGGCATTCAGCGTGGACTACCGTTTTAATTGCTCAAGGTAGTAGGCGAGGATCCGCCATTCACATTCAACGCCTCGCTGTTCAATCACACGCCTACGGATGCGCCTCTATGACTAGACTTTTGCTGGTCGCAGAGGTACTTCAGCCCGATATTCTTCACCGCATTATTTCACTACTCGATCAAAACGAAAGGTGTCGGCAACGCACCTGGACCGATGCCAAGTCAGGTAACCGTACACACTAGTACAGACCCCAGAGTAGCATCGCCGACAACAACCGGTGACTCTTGCTGGATAGATAGCTACCTGTCCAAGCAACAATTCGACTAGAATTATATGTCGAAAATATACTGACTTCTTCTCAACCCTACTCAATCACCGCTGACACGGTTCTCCTCTTGAGGGTGAAGAATTTTTTTCTGTAGCTTACTTTGTAAAATTATAATACTGGCAAATATTGAATCTCACCCAGAGACAGACAGGTTAATTCCTTCCCATACCCCGTGATAGTGCTCCCACAACAACACTGCTGGAGGAAGCGCGATCACTGTGAATACGAAAGAGTATACCACGCTCAGCGCCATCAAAAGGCCGAAGTCCCCAAGCACGGGTGTGATGGCGAGCGCGAGCGCGCCCGTCCCGAGCGAAGTGGTGAGCATGCTTCCAAGCAGGGCACCACCTGTCCCCGAGAGCGTGATAATCATCGACTCGTAAGCGTCGGCACCGGCGTTGTACTCATCGATGAACCGATGAGTGGCGTGTACTGAGTACGCAATTCCGAGCCCAATGGAAATCGATAGAATTGTTCCAGTCAGCGCGTTCAGTGATATCCCGAGGTATCGCATTGTCCCAAGTAGGAATGCGATTGCGATTAAGATCGGGAAGAGATTCGCTATTCCGAGGAGCGGCTTGCTCTCCAATACGGCGTAGGCAATAACGAGGAACAATCCTGTTAACCCAATTGCGATGATTAGTCCCTGAATTGAAGAATTAAAGATAATGTCTGTCACGGCATCAAATACGACGATCTGACCGG
>NZ_NEWI01000121.1:0-8228 GCF_002135005.1 Halorubrum sp. SD612
CCCGCCCCGACCACACGGCGCCGCACCTCACACCGCCCCAGCCTCGCGGTTCACTCCGGGCTCCCTTCGGTCGCCCGTCGCTCACCGCGTCCCTCGCGCGTGCGACTCGCGCCCCGCGGGCGCTCGTCGGCACGCGCCGCCGCTCCGCCGACACGCATTAGTCCGCCGCGGCAGGATCGACTCGGTATGGTCCTCGGCCTCGTCGTTCCGGCAGCTATCTCGTTCGTGTTCGCCGCGGTCGCGGCGTACGTGGGCGCCCTCCGCGCGCTGGAGGTGTACTTCGACCCGAACCAAGACAGCGTCTTCCTCATGGACGACCGCGAGCCGCCGTACCGCCGGTGAGGCCGCGGCAGTTCCGGTTCGGCCCCGCCAGCGGCGCCCTCACGCCTCGCCGAGCAGCTCGACGAGCAGCGCGTTCTGCGCGTGCATCCGGTTCTCCGCTTGGTCCCAGACCAATGCCCGGTCGGATTCGAGCACGCCGTCCGTGATCTCCTCGCCGCGGTGCGCGGGCAGGCAGTGCATCACCTTCGCGCCGGTGTCCGCGAGCAGGTCGGCGTTCACCTGGAACCCGTCGAATGCGGCGAGCTTCTCCTCGCGCTCGTCCTCCTGCCCCATCGAGATCCAGACGTCGGTGTAAACGACGTCGGCGCCCTCGATAGCGGTCGCCGGATCAGCCGTCGGCGCCACGTCCGCGCCGAACTCGGCGGCGCGGTCGAACACGTCGGGGTCCATCCCGTAGTCGGCGGGCGTGGCGACCTCCACGTCGACGCCGGCCATCGCCGCGCCGACGACGAACGACTGCCCGACGTTGTTGCCGTCGCCGACCCACGCGACCGTGGCGTCCTCGCCGACCGTCTCCCGGATCGTGAGGAGGTCGGCGAGCGTCTGACAGGGGTGCGCCTCGTCGGTGAGCCCGTTGATCACGGGACAGTCGGCGTACTCGGCGAGGGTCTCCACGTCCTCGTGGTCGAACAGCCGGGCCATCACGCCGTCGACGTACCGGCCGAGGACCCGCGCCGTGTCCTTCAGCGGCTCGCCGTGGCCGAGCTGGATGTCGTCGGGACCGAGGAACATCGCGTGGCCGCCGAGTCGAGTCATGCCCGTCTCGAAGGAGACCCGGGTGCGCGTCGAGGGTTTCTCGAAGATCATCCCCAACGTCGCGTCCCCGAGTCGAGGGTCGGTCTCGCCCGCCTTCATCGCGGCGGCGCGGTCGAGCAGGGCGTCCAGTTCGGCGGGCGTCACGTCGTCGATGTCGAGGAAGTCGTCGGTTGCGAGGGGCATCGTTGGTGTGGTGTCGGGTGGTGGTGTCGTTCGAAAACAGTCGGTTTCGGGGAGGTGCGTCGGGTTACAGTCGCTCGCGGCAGACCTCGGTCAGCACGCGCACGGCGCGGTCGAGGTCGGGTAGCGGGAGCCGCTCGTCGGGCGCGTGGTCGAGGTCGGAGTTCCCGGGCCCGTAGGTGACCATCGGGCAGTCCCACGCGGCCGCGAAGAGGTTCATGTCGCTCGTGCCGGTCTTCCGGAGCAGGCGCACGTCGCCGCCCGCGGACCGGATCGCGACGCGGAACGCCCGCGCGAGGTCGGTCCGCGGACTCTCCATCACGGGCGGCATCGGCTCGCCCCAGCGGACGGTGCCGGTCGACAGCTCCGCCTCCGCGAGCTCGTGGATCTCGTCGACCGGCCGCGACGGCGGGATCCGCAGCTGGACGTCCACCGTCGCCTCCACGGCGAGGCCGTCGTCGCTCAGGCCGCCGTCGACCGAGATGGGCTTGGTCGTCACCTGGTCGAACACGGCGGTCTCCGCGTCGTCCGGCGTGAACGCCTCCTCGACGCCGTGCCACCAGTCGATCGCGTGCTGGATCGCGTTCGGCTCCGGCCGCGAGGAGTGGCCCGACTCGCTGGTGTTCACGTACGTCCCCTCGAGCAGGCCGCGGTAGCCGAGCGTGATCCCCTGCCAGCCCGACGGCTCGCCGTTGACCACCGCCTCCGGCGCGTCGCGGTCGCCGATGAGGTGGCGCGCGCCGCCGGAGTCGACCTCCTCGCGGACGACGCCCGCGAAGGAGACGCCGGTCTTCACCGCGGCGACCGCCATCGAGACGAGCGGTCCGGTCGCGTCGACCGACCCGCGACCCCACAACACGGGGTCGCCGGGGTCGCCGACGCGGACGTCGGAGGGCTCCGGCAGCTCGCCCTCGGACGGCGCGGGCCGCACCTCGACAGGGATGTCGCCGGGGACGGTGTCGACGTGCGAGGTGAGGAGCACGGCGTCGTTCGCCGGGGCGCGGACGTTGCCGACCTCGTCGATCCACGCCTCCCGGCCGTTCGCCTCGAAGAAGTCGACGAGGCGCTCGGCCGCCCGCTCCTCGTTGCGCGACGGCGAGGGGATCGAGACCATGTCGTACAGCAGCTTCCGGGCCGGCGTGTCGCAGGCCGCGGGGTAGCCGCCGCCGGCGACGACGTCGGTGCCGCCGGCCGCGGCGTCGTCGGCCGCCTCGCCGCCCTCCCGATTCTGTTCCTTGCCGGCCGCCATCAGCCGACCACCTCGGCTATCGCGTCGACGACGGCGTCGGCGTGCTCGCGCTCGATCGTCAGCGGCGGCAGCAGGCGCAGCACGGTCCGCCCCGCCGGCAGCGCGAGGATCTGGTGGTCGATGGCGAGGTCGCGCAGCAGGCGGTTCGACCCGCGGCGCACCTCGATCCCGACCATCAGCCCGTCGCCGCGCACGTCGCGCACGTCGTCGCCGAGGCGGTCGCGGAGCTCGCTGCGGAGGTAGTTCCCGACCGCCTCGGCGTGGGCCGGGAGGTCCTCGCGCTCGATCACGTCGAGGGTGGCGCCCGCCGCGGCCGACACCACGGGCCCGCCGGAGAACGTCGAGCCGTGGTCGCCCGAGTCCTCGGCGATCCAGTCGCGACACAGCGCCGCGCCGATCGGGAGCCCGCTGCCGAGCCCCTTCGCGGTCGTGAGGATGTCCGGTACCACGTCGTGGCGGTCGGCGGCCCACATGTCTCCGGTGCGCCCGAGCCCGGTCTGGATCTCGTCGAGGATCATCGCCGCGCCGGAGGTGGCGGTCGCGACGCGGACAGCCTGGAGGTACTCGGTCGGGACGGGGTTGATCCCGCCCTCGCCCTGGAGCGGCTCCAAGATGACCGCGGCGGTGTCCTCGTCGACCGCCTCGCGCATCGCCTCGGCGTCGCCGTACTCGACGAACTCGACGCCGCCCGCGAGCGGGCCGAACCCGTCCTTGTACTTGTCCTTCCACGTCGTCGCGAGGGTCCCCATCGTCCGGCCGTGGAACCCCTGCGTGGTCGCGATTATCTTCTCGCGGCCCGTCGCGTGCCGGGCGAACTTCAGCGCGGCCTCGTTCGCCTCCGTCCCGGAGTTACAGAGCCAGACGTTGTCGACGTCGACGGGCGCGACCTCGGCCAACCGCTCGTACAGCGCCGTCCGCGCCGCGTGCGGGTACGACGCCTGGACGTACAGCAGCTCCTCCAGTTGGCTCGTCGCGGCGTCGACGACCTCCGGGTGGCAGTGGCCGACCGGCGTACAGGCGTAGCTGGCCCCGAAGTCGAGGTACTCCGTGCCGTTCGTGTCGGTGAGGTGTACCCCATCTCCCGAGGCGATCCCGATCGGCTTCTCCGAGAAGACGAAGCCGCTCACGCGGTCTCACCTCCGTCGGGTTCGGCGAGTCCGCTGTCGCCGTCCGCCTCTCCGGTTTGGCCGTCCGCTGCCTCGTCGTCTCCCCCCGCTGTTCCGTCGCCGCCGAGCGCCGCCCGCTCGATGGTCGTCCCCTCGCCGCCGAGCGCGGCGACGACCGGGTCGCGGACGTTGGCGTCCGCGATCACGACGCGGCCCGCTCCGCCTTCGAGCGCCTCTCTCGCGGCCATCACCTTCTTGCCCATGAACCCCTCGGCCGCGTCCTCGACGGCCGCCAACTCGTCGGGCGTCGCGGCCGCGTCGATGCGCGTCTCGGGGTCGTCCGGGTCGGCGTACACGCCCGCCACGTCGGTCAGGAGGACGAGGTCGGCGTCGAGCGCGCCCGCGACCGCCGCGGCCGCGCGGTCGGCGTCGGCGTTGACCGCCGTCACCTCGCCGTCGCCCTCGTCGCCCGCCATCGGCGGCGAGACGACCGGCGTGTAGCCGCCGTCGAGGAGGTCGGCGAGGAGGTCGGCGTTCACCGACTCGATCCGCCCGGAGTGGTCGCCGCGCCGGATCTTCCGCTTCCCGTCCTCGACGACGCGGACCGCGGACTTACGCGGCCCGGCGAGGAGGCCGCCGTCGACCCCGGAGAGGCCGACCGCGTCGACTCCGGCCGAGCGGAACTGTGCCGTCAGTTCGGTGTTGAGCTTGCCGGCCATCGCCATCGCGAACGCCTCCATCGTCTCCGCGTCGGTGAACCGCCCGGTGACGCCCGAGGCGGACTCGACGTAGTCGGGCTCGATGCCGAGCCGTTCGAGCGTCTCGTCGACGACCGTCGAGCCGCCGTGGACGACGGCGACGGGGCGCCCGTTGGCCGCGAGGTGCGCGACGTCGCCGACCGCGCCGGCCGGGTCGACCGCCTTCGCGCCGCCGACCTTGACGACGACGGGCGGCTCGGCCGCCGGTTCGGAACCACTCCCCGTCACGGCGCACCCACCGGGTGGAGCCCGTCGAACTCGAGGCCCGCCGTCTCGGGCAGTCCGAGGGCGACGTTCGCCGCGTGGACCGCCTGCCCGGCGGAGCCTTTCATCATGTTGTCGATCGCCGAGAAGACGACCACACGGCGGTTGCCGGGGTCGAGCTCGAAGCCGACCTCGCCGTGGTTCGTCCCGGCGACCGCCTTCGGCTCGGGGTAGCGGTAGACGCCGCCCCCGCCCGAGACGATCCGCTCGAACGGTTCGTCCGCGTAGGCGTCGCGGTACGCGCCCCAGAGGTCCCCCTTCGAGACCGGCTCGTCGGGGAAGACGTGACACGTCGCGCTCGCGCCGCGGACCATGTCGACCGCGTGGACCGTGAAGGAGACGGAGAGCCCGATGTACGCCTCTATCTCCGCCTCGTGGCGGTGGCCGGTCGGGGCGTACGGGCGCACGACGCCCGAGCGCTCCGGGTGCGAGGAGGCCGCGCCGCCGCCCGCGCCGCCCTCCGAAGAGCCGACCTTCACGTCGACGACGACCTCGCCGCTCTCGGGACCGAGCGCGCCGGCGTCGACGAGGGGCTTCAGCCCGAGGATTGTTGCGGTCGCGTTACAGCCCCCGCCGGCGATCAGGTCGGCGCCGGGGAGGTTCCCGCGGTTGATCTCCGGGAGCGCGTACTCCGCGCGCTCCAAGTACTCCGGCGACTCGTGCCCGTCGTACCACTCGTCGTAGGCGTCGGCCTCGGGGAGCCGGAAGTCGGCCGAGAGGTCGACGACGGTGTCGGCGGCCTCGGAGAACTCGTCGATGCGTTCCATCGAGACGCCGTGGGGCGTCGCCGCGAACAGCACGTCGACCGAATCGAGGTCGTCCGGGTCCGAGAAGCGCAGGTCGAGGCCGCGCAGGTTCGGGTGCGAGCGCCCGACGGTCATGTTGTCGGCCGACCGCGAGGTGGCCTGAACGACCTCGAAGTTCGGGTGGCCGGCGAGCAGCCGCAGCAGCTCGCCGCCGGTGAAGCCGGTGCCGCCGACGACGCTCGCGGTGTAGGTGTCGGCGCTCATGCGCTCGCCTCCTCGGCGTCTTCGTCCGCCAGCTCGGCCGCCTTCGCCTCCAGCCAGTCGACGACCCGCGCCGGGACGTCGACGTCGGTGGCCGAATCGAGCGCCTTGAACTCGACGGTGTGGTTCACCTCGTGAACGGTGTACTCGCCGGAGTCGGGACCGCCCACCTCCATCAGGTCGACGCCGAGCATGCCGCCGCCGACCGCGTCGGAGGCCCGCTCGACCAGTTCGGTCGCGCGGTCGTCGAGGTCGAACGCCTTCGTCTCGCCGCCCTTCGCGGCGTTCGTGAGCCAGTGCTCCGACGACCGCGTCATCGCGGCGACCGGCTCGCCGTCGACCGCCAGGACGCGGATGTCGCGGCCGGGCTTGTCGACGAACTCCTGGACGTAGAACACCTTGTGCTCGTAATGGCCGAGCGTCTCCTTGTGCTCTACAATCGCCTCCGCGGCGTTGCGCGAGTCGATCTTCGCCATCAGCCGCCCCCACGAGCCGGTGACCGGCTTGAGGACGCAGGGGTAGCCGAACTCCTCGATCGCCTCTAAGGCTGCCTCCTTGGTGAACGCCACCTCCGTCGCCGGGGTCGGCACGTCGGCCTCGGCGAGCGCGAGCGAGTTCTTCGCCTTGTCGGCGCAGACGTCGCCGGTCTCCGGCGAGTTCACCACCGGGACGCCGTAGCTGTCGAGGAACCGGGTCGCGTACAGCGACCGGCTCGTCGACAGACAGCGGTCGACGGCGATGTCGAGATCGTCGACCGCCGCCGTCGTCGACTCCAGCCCGAACCGCTCCTTCCGGACGTCGATCTTCTCGACGTCGTGGCCGCGGTCGCGGAGCTCGTTGAGCAGGAGCTTCTCGTCCTTCCGGATCCGGGAGTAGAGGATCCCTACGCGCATGTCGACCACTCGCGTGTCGCGGCCGTGGCGGTCGTCGCCATTACTCGCCCCAGTCCTCCTCGAGCTCGGGCGCCTCCTCCAAGACGACCGGGTCGAGCGAGATGACCTCCAGCTCGGTCCCGGTGACCGGACTGTCGATGATCTCGCCGACCTCGACGTCGGCCGGAATCTCGATCTCCTCGCCCGTGATCGGGTCCTCCGCGGTCAGCGTGTCGGTGTCGCTCGTCATCGTGGCAGACACTCGTCCTCGAATAGGGATAAAGGCTTCGAACTTATTGGGTAGTTTACATAAAACGGATCGGCCGCTAACGGGATCAGTTCGGCGAAATCGAGTCGTATCGAGATCGGATGTCAGATCTCGGTAGTAAGTGCGTCCCCCTACGGGGACGGTCGTCGTCGCCGATCGGATCGGCACCGACCGAGCCGCCGCCGATCGGTGCCAATCCGATCGGGCCGACGGCGGCCTCGCGGCCGTCGCGGCTCAGACATAGCGACCGACCTCCGCGTCCAGCGCTTCGCTCGCGGCGTCGAGCGCGTCGCGCTCGGCCGCCAGCGCGGCGTCGTCCGCGTCGATCCCGGCCTCGGCGGCGGCGAGCTCGTCGGCGACCGCCTCGGGGGCCGGTCCCCCGGCGGAGTCGCGGCTCGCCGCGCTCTCGGCCGGATCGAGCGCCGACTCCACGTCCTCGCGGCTCACGTACGCGGAGAGGGGCTCGCCCGTCACCTTTCGCGCGGCCTCGTCAACTTTTGCGGCCGCCGCGTCCGGCGAATCGCCGTCCTCGACCGCCTCCGCGGCCGCAGCGACGATCTCGTGGGCCGTCCGGAAGGGCATCCCGCCCATCGCGAGCAGGTCCGCGACGCCGGTGGCCGTCGAGAAGCCCTCGCCCGCGGCGGCCGCGAGCGCGGCCTCGTCCCAGTCGGCGGTCGCGACCGCGCCCGCGGCGACCTCGGTCGCCTCCCGCACGTCGCCCGCGACCTCGAACACGCTCGCGTGGGCGCGCTGGAGGTCGCGGTTGTAGGCGCGCGGGAGCCCCTTCAGCAGGCTCAGGGTGCCGGTCGCCTCGCCGATCGCGTCGCCCGCGACGCCGCGGGTGAGCTCCAGCGTGTCGGGGTTCTTCTTCTGGGGCATGATCGAGGAGGTCGACGAGTAGGCGTCGGAGAGCTCGACGACCCCCTCCTTCGAGAATATTATCAGGTCCTCCGCGAGCCCCGACAGCGTCGTCGCGAGCGTCGCGAGCGCGCTCGCCGACTCCGCGAGGAAGTCGCGCGTCGACGCGGCGTCCATCGAGTTGCGGACCGTCCCGTCGAAGCCGAGCAGCTCGGCGGTGCGGTCGCGGTCGACATCGAACGGCGTCCCCGCGAACGCGGCCGCGCCGAGCGGCGACCGGTTCGCCCGGTCGTACGCGTCGAGCAGGCGCTCCGTGTCGCGCGCGAGGCCGCCCTCGTACGAGAGCAGGTAGTGCGCGACCGTCGTCGGTTGGGCCGGCTGGAGGTGGGTGTACCCCGGCATCACCGTCTCCGCGTGCTCGCTCGCGACCTCGACGAGCGCCTCGCGGGCGCCCACGGTCGCCTCGGCGGCGGCCAGCAGGTCCCCGCGCAGGCGGTACCGGATACAGGTCGCCACCTCGTCGTTGCGCGAGCGGGCGGTGTGCATCCGGCCGCCGTCCGGGCCGACC
>NZ_NEWI01000122.1:0-8019 GCF_002135005.1 Halorubrum sp. SD612
CGATCCACCGCTGGGCGGCGCAGTTCATGGTGGCGGCGGTGTTCCTCCACATGCTGCGCGTCTACTTCACCGGCGCGTACAAGGAGCCGCGCGAGGTCAACTGGATCCTCGGCGTCGTGCTCATCGCCCTGACGCTGCTGTTCGGCTTCTCCGGGTACGTCCTCCCGTGGAAGCAGCTGTCCTTCTGGGCGGCGCAGATCGGCGTCGAACTGGCGCTCGCGACCCCGATCGTGGGCGAGTGGGCGGCCCAGTTGCTGTTCGGCGGCTTCACCCTCGGACAGGCGACGCTCGTGAGAATGTACATCCTGCACGTGTTCGTGCTGCCGTTCGTGGTCACCGCGCTCATCGCGGTCCACGTGGGCATCGTCTGGGTGCAGGGCATCGCGGAACCGCACTAATCCAATGACCGACGACACCACTCCCATGACGGACGGAGGCACCGACGACGAGGCGCGGACCGACGGCGGCCCCCCGGCGACCGTCCCGCCGGACGACGAGACGCCGACCTGGTCGGAGCGCAAGGAGCGCAGCCAGGGGCTCGCACAGCTCACCTACCAGTACTTTGAGCGGTCCCGCCGCGAAGACGAGGACCTCCGCGCGGAGTCCACGTACGTCGAGCGCGACGTGCTCGGCTTCCCGACGTGGCCCCACGAGACGATCCGGAACCTCGCTATCACGTCGTTCTTCCTCGGGATCATGCTGCTCGTGGCGTCGATCCTTCCGGGGCACTTCGGGGACCCGGCGAACCCCGGATCGACGCCGGCGATCATCCTGCCCGACTGGTACCTCTACTGGTCGTTCGGACTGCTGAAACTCAGCCCGATCAACCCCGAACTCGCGGTGTTGGGCGGCAACATCGTCATGTCCAACGAGCTGTACGGGCTCGTGGCCCACGGCGCCATCTTCGGCGTCATCACGCTCGTCCCCTTCCTCAACAAGGGGAACGCGCGGCGTCCCGTCGAGGAGCCGGGCTGGGCGGCGCTCGGGATGACCGGCGTCGTGCTGGCGATCACGCTGGCGGTGCTCGCCATCCAGAACTTCTTCCCCGTCCCGCTCGAGCTGCTGTTCTCGCTCGTGTTCATGCTCCCCGTCGTCGCCGGCATCATCACCTACGCGGTGTTGAAGACGATGCGCGAGGGGTACATGTACGACCTCAACCGCCGGTACTTCATGCTCCGCCCGCCGAAGTAACCGGTCGAGCCCCGCCCGCTTCGCCCCCGTGACCGACGCGCGGTCGCGGTCCGGTCCAGCCGTTCAGACGCTCCGTATCACCCATGTCATCCTCAACAGACGGCGACTCCTCGCAGGCGTTCGACGAGACCGGCGATCCGATCGCGGCCGACGACGACGCCGAGCCCCGCACCGAGCCGACGGGCCCGCGGGAGGGCCCGAGCGGCCGAGAGATCGTCGTCCCGTTCCGGCTGTACAAGGCCGTCACCGTCTTCTCGACGCTCGCCGCGGTCGTCACCTACTTCGTCGGGTTCACCCTCATCGACGCCGCGACGCTCCAGATCAGCTTCGTCCGGACGACCATCGTCTATCTGCTCGACAACGCCGGACTCCTGCCCCCGGAAGACGTGCTGGTGGCGATACTGGCGATCACGGGCGTGGGATTCATTATCCTCGGAACCGCCGTGTACGTGCTCGGGACCCGGTTCCGCGGACAGGGGATGGGAAAGTCTCAAGACGACCCCAGCGAAACATGAGATAATGGCAGACGAGTTCATGAAGGGCTTCGCCCTGTTCGCGATCGGCGGTCTCGGGTGGATCACCTTCGGCGGCTGGTACCGGACGCCGTCGTACTACCAGGTGTCGCAGCTCGTGAACCCGGCGGAGGGCGTGAACACGGCGTACGGCGAGATCGGCGTGTTCGCGGGCGACATGTTCTTCTGGCTGATGGTGCTCGGCGCGGCGACGTTCTGGGTGCTCATCCCGGCTAGCCGCCAGCTCCGCGACGCTCTCAACGGCGGCGACGAAGACGCCGCCGCGAACTGAACGCGAAACGCTCGTCTCGTTTCTCCGCTCTTCCTCGCGCCGTTCACCGGCGACGCGACGGCGACCGCCGGCGAACCGAGGGATTTTCACCGCCGCTCGTCCCACCCTCGGCCATGAGTGAGCCGACGCGCCCCTTCGCGGTTCTCGGCGAGGGCGACCCAGCGGCGGCGATCCGATCGGCGGCGACCGACGCGGGCGCCCCGCTCGTCGACCGCGCCGAGGCAGACGTGGTCGTCGCCGTCGGCGAGGCCGCGCTCCGCGAGGCGATGCGCGCGGCCGCGAGTACGGACACGCGCGGCCACCCGATCCTCCCGGTCGGAACGGGCCGTCACGCGGTCGACCCGAGTCTCGTGACCGACCTCGTCGTCGACGGGCCGGCTCCCGAGTTCGACGTGTTCTCCCGCGTCGCTCATTCGGTCGTCGCGGTCGAACGGCCGGATAGTCGCCGCCGGTTCGCGGCCGCCGACGTCGCGTTCGTGACGGCGGCGCCGGCCCGGATATCCGAGTACGAGATCGCGTTCTCCGACGGCGAGTCGGCGTCGGTGCGCGCGGACGGCGCCGTGGTCGCGACGCCGCTCGGGAGTGAGGGGTATGCGGCGGCGGCCGGCGGGCCGCTGGTATCGCCCGGGGCGGGCCTCGCGGTCGTCCCCGTCTCGCCGTTCACGACCGCTCCCGACACGTGGGTCGCGAGCGGCCGCCTCGAGGTCACCGTCGAGCGCGAGGAGGAGTCGGTCGCGCTGGTCGTCGACGGGGACCGCTGGGGGACTGTCGAGCCACATCGCGCGGTCAGGATCGAGGCCGCGACGACGGTCGATCTCCTCGCTCCGACGGCGGAGCAGGGGTGATCCCTCCCCCGGTGGCGGCGACGGCTCGTTCCGATCGCAGCGACGGACGGCTCGTTCCGATCGCAGCGACGGACGGCTCGTTCCGATCGCAGCGACGCCGCCCCTCCCCGCGGGCGCGCTGATCGGAAACACTCTAATACGTCGTGAACGGAAGTGGTGGATATGGACCCACTGCAGTTCCTCGTTCCCCTCGGCTGGCTGTCGGCCGTCGGGCCGGCGCTGCCGTACGCGATCTTCGTGATGACAGTCGCGAACCTCGCCACGCGGCACCTCGCGCACAGGCGGCACGTCGAACAGGGACAGGAGGCGGACAGCGTGGAGGCGTACACGCCGCACGTGTTCACTAACGTCGGGCTCGTCCTCCTCTCGTTCGTCTACATCCTCGGTTCGCCGGTGAGAGGAACGATCCTCTCCGTGCTCGTCCTCGCGATGTTCGTCGCCGACTTCTTCGAGCTGGAGGCCCGCAACGTCGAGGCCCGGAACGACATGACGATCGAGGCGCCGAAGAGCTCGATCGCCGCCTCGCTCGTTGTGTTGGTGTGGTCGTCGTACTTCGCGCTGTTCTTCCTCGTCGAAGGGATCTGGAACCAGTTCGTCGTCGCCTGACGAACCGCGGACCGCCGCTTTCTCGCTCGCCTCGCGTCAGAACGGCCAGTCGCCGGTGAGCTTCATCCCCGTCGCCTTCCCCTCGGCTTCGAGCGCCGCCGCGATCTCGTCGGTGTCGCGGCGGGGAACCGACGCGTCCGCCTCGGCGAGCTCGACGACCAGCTCGGTCAGGAGGATCGCCTGCTCGCGGAGGTTTCGCGACTCCAGCTTATCCAGCGTGTCGGCGTGGGTGTGGCCCCAGCCGCGGCCGCGCCCCTCGGTCTCGCCCGAGACCATGTACCCGGGGATCCCCCGCTTCACGAACGGCCAGTGGTCGCTGTGGGGGACCAGCTCGCTCCCCGTCGCGATCGGGTGGTCGAAGCGGTCGCTCACACGGTCGGCGGCCGCCGCCAGCGCGTCGAAGTCGTGGTGGTCGAGCCGCAGCGTCCGACCGAACACGTTGCTGTCGACGTTGACGACCGCGCGGACCGCCTCCCTGTCGGCCGCCTCGGCGGCCACGGACGAGCCGACGAGCCCGACCTCCTCGGCGCCGAACGCGGCGAACCGGACCCGCACGTCGAGCTCGCCCTCGCGCGCAGCGAGCGCCCGCGCGACCTCGACGATCGTCGCCGTCCCCGCCCCGTTGTCCATCGCGCCCTCCGCGATGTCGTGGGCGTCGACGTGCGAGGAGACGAGCAGGTGTTCGTCGGTGTCGGGGCCGAGTTCGGCGACCGCGTTGCCGCTCGTCGCCGTCGGCGTCTCGCAGTCGACCGCGACGGTCAGGTCATCGCCCTCGCGTCGCCGCGCCAGCCGGGCGCCGGCCTCCTTCGAGACGCCGACCGCCGGGATCGCCCCCACGGGCGCCTCCGCGGTCCCGACACTCCCGGTCGGCGGGAGGGTCCCCTCGACGTGGTTGGCGAAGACGAAGGCGGCGGCGCCGGCGTCGACCGCGCGGTAGTACTTCTCCCGGCGATGGATGAATCGGTCGACGGCGTCGGGGGTGTCCGACGACACCATCACGACCTTCCCCTCGAGGTCGGCCTCGAAGTCCGCTGGAACGCCGTGACCGAGGTCGACGAACTCCCCGGTCACCTCGGCGCTCGGGCTGCGCGGTAGCGCGATACAGGCGTTCGGGCCGACGGCGACCGGCTCGTCCGTCGCGGCCTCGCGGACCGCGCTGTCGCCGCGCTCCCAGCCCTGTATCTCGAACTCCTCGACCGCGGCGTTCCGCGCGCCGGCCGCGGCGAACGCGTCGCGGGTCAGCTCAAGCGCCTCGCGCTCGCCCGCCGAGCCGGCCATGCGGTCGCCGACGTCGACGAGGTCGAGGAGGTGGTTCCAGCCCGCGTCGCTCGTGAACGTCTCGCCGATCCAGTCGGTCATGGGTGTGGGTGTCGCGGCCGCCGGTCAAGCGTTTCGGTGGCGGCGGGGGCGGCCGGGATCCCCCGGCGAGACGCCGGGGCCGAGGGAGAGGAGTTAGACCGGGACGGCCGGCAGGAGGACCGTCGCGGCCTCGGCGGCCGCGAACGTCGAGTCGTACAGGTGGTTCAAGAGGAGGTAGGTGACGACCCCGAGCGCGAGCGAGAGGATCCACGCGCTCGCGGCGATCCGACCGACGCGCCGGTGTGGCGTCTCCGTCCGGAGCTCCTGTTCGGTGTGGGTGAGCCCGAGGACGATCGCGTAGAGGACGACGGGGACCGAGACCACGGAGAGAATGATGTGGATCGCGAGCATGATCAGGTACGCGGGGTACACCCAGTCCCACAGCGGGACCCACGCGTACGACGAGTCGAGGACGAACTCCTTGGTGCCGCCCCCGGCGACCTTCGGGAGGTACATCCCGAGGAACAGGAGGATGAGGACGAACGACGTCGTCATCGCCGCCGCGTGCTTTTTCACCTCGTCGTTCCGGATCCAGTACCAGCCGAGCGAGAGGGAGATCACGGTGACCGTGTTGACGGCCGCGATGGCGTGCGCGAGCAGATTGACCGTTTCCTGCGTGAGCGTCGGGAACAGCGCTTGGAACTCCGGAACGAGGAACACGCCCCCCACGGCGCCGTAGCCGACGACGGTGAGGAGGACGGTTATCGCGGTGGCCCGCTCTTTGGCCCGGTCGCGAACGCTGGCGGTGGACATATCAGGTGTACTCCCGGGAGCGTTATTGGCCTTTCGAGGTCGGAATCGAGAGCCGGCGATCGGGGACGACGCGGGGCCGTTCGGCGGGGGCGACGCGGGGCCGTCCGGCGGCGTCCCGCGCGCCGAACCGGGATCACTCCTCGATGACGCCGGTCGCGGTCGCGACCCCTATCGCCGCCTCCTCGTTGATCCCGCCCTGGAGGATGGTGTAGCGGTCGCGGATCTCGTGGGCGCTCGTGAGCGCGGCGATGAGCTCCGCGTCGTCGATCCCCAGCTCGCCCGCGGTCGTCGGGGCGTCGAGCTCGGCGAGCGCGTCGCGGATCGCCGCCCACCGCCCGTTCTCGCCGCTGTGGAGGAACTCCGTCACGATCGACGCCACGCCGACCTGGTGGCCGTGGAGCGCCTTACCGGGCGCGATGCGGTCGAGCTGGTGGGAGATGAGGTGTTCCGCGCCCGAGGCGGGCCGCGAGGAGCCGGCGATCGACATCGCGACCCCGGAGGAGACGAGCGCCTTCACCACGACCCACGCCGACTCCTCTAGGCCCGGCCGGATCATGTCGGCGTTCTCGACGAGCAGCTCCGCGGTCATCTCCGAGAGCGCGCCCGCGTACTCGCTGTACTCGACGTTCCGCAGGCGGCGGGCGAGCCGCCAGTCCTTCACCGCGGTGTAGTTGGAGATGATGTCCGCACAACCCGCGGTGGTGAGCCGCCACGGGGCGTCCGCGAGCAGCGTCGTGTCCGCCACGACGGCGAGCGGCGGGTCGGCGGCGACCGAGTGGCGCGTGTCGCCCTCTGGGATCGACGAGCGCCCCGAGACGATACCGTCGTGGGAGGCGACCGTCGGGACGGAGACGAAGCCGACGTCGAGGTGGTCGGCTGCCATCTTCGCGATGTCGATCGGCTTGCCGCCGCCGAGCGCGATGAGGTAGCCCGGGTCGACCGCCTCCGCGGTCTCCTTCAGGTCCTCGACGGCCGCGAAGGAGGCGTTCTCCACGACCGCGGTCGCGGGGTCGTCGAACTGGGCTCTGACGCGGTCGCCGGCGATCTCGTTCGGCGTCGGGCTCGTCACGATCAGCGGCCGCCCGGTGAGATAGAGCTCGCCGACCGCCTCCCCGAGGTCGTCGAGAACATCGTGTCCCACGAGGACGTTCCGCGGGAGCTTGATCCACGTCGTCTTCTCGAACATACGGGACGGTCGCGCCGACGGGTCAAAGCCGTTGTCCATGTACGGCGGGCGCGACCGCCGCGGAGCGGCCGACGGGCGACGGCCGCCCCGGTTACGCCCCAAGCGCGGCCAGCGTCGTCGCCGCGTCGTAGAGGAAGTAGACGCCGAAGCCGGCGAGCACGAACGCCGACGCGACGGCGACGATCGGGGCGAACGCCTCGATCCTGCGCTCCGCGGCGACGAGTCCCGTGGGGAAGCCGAGGACCCAGACCAGCACGCCGAGGAAGAACCCGCCGATGAGCGCGGGCGAGCCGGTGGCGACCACGAGCGTCCCGGCGAGGTCGGCTCCGACCACCGGGAGCCGGGACAACACGTCGAGTTCGCCCGGCTGAAGCAGGCCGACGCCGATCGTCAGCCAGAACAGCACCTGGTACGGGTTCGTCAGGGCGAGCACCAGCGCCTTGCGGAACCCCTTCCCCTCGGCCGCGATCGGCTCCTCGCCGGAGGTCGGACGGAACGACGCCCGCGCGCCTTGGGCCGCGCCGACGGCGAAGTACAGCATAAGGACGCCGCCGACCGCGACCATGACGCCCTGTAACAGCGGGAACGACTCCACGACCGCGACGACGCCGACGTACGCGAGGACGAAGAAGATCGCGTCGGCGGTCGCCGCGCCGAGGCCGGCCCGGAAGCCGGCGAAGCGACCGCGGAGGACGGCCTCCTCGGCGATCACCGCGTTCATCGGACCGGGCGGCGCCGCGAGCGCCAGCCCGAAGACGACGCCCGCGCCGAGCGTGACGAGGGTACTCACACCGCTCGCAACGACCGGTCTCGTGAAAAACCCCGCGACAGCGACGCGGTCGGTAGTGGCCGCTTCCGGGCGCTGCGACCGAGATACGGACATCGGACGCCAGATCCGCACACGGCGGGCGGGGCCGGAAGCTACACGTCTTGGAGCTCCGCGTCCCGGAGCGCCTCGTTGAGGTCCTCGCGGACGCGCTCGCCGGTCTCGCGGTCCATCGCCGTGGTGACGATCCGGTTCTCCTGGACGCTGGAGCCGTCCCGCAGGAGTAGCCGGACGTTGCCGTTGGTCCCCGCGCGCGTCGCCTTCGCGCGGAGGCCGGTCCGCGACCCCGTCCCGCCGGCGTCGATGGGACCGGGAACGATCTTCTTCACGTGCGGGTGTTCCGCGACGGTCTGGACGGCCTTCCGCCCCTTGCGGTCGCCGATGAGCGTCGAGTGCGACCCGCCGATCTTCTCGCGCGGCGGGGTCTCGACCACCGCCAGCGACCGGTC
>NZ_NEWI01000123.1:0-7852 GCF_002135005.1 Halorubrum sp. SD612
TTCTCGGAGTGTCACCAATGCGCACGATAATCATCGGCGGGGGCCGGGTCGGTCAGGCGCTCGCCACGCGACTGGAGAACAGGGGCGAGTACGTCGTCGTCGTCGAGACGGACCCGGACGTCGCCGAACGGGCGCGCGCGGAGGGGTTCACCGTCTACGAGGGGGACGGAAGCGACACGGAGGCGCTTCGCGCCGCCGACATCGACGACGCGAAGCGGTTCATCACGACGACGGCCGACGACGACATCAATCTCCTCGCGTGCCAGCTCGCCATCACCAAGTTCGACGTTGCGTCCGTCTACTCACGGGTGAACGACCCGGACAACGTCGACGCCTTCGACAGCATCGGCGTCACCGGCATCGACGCCACGACGGCGACCGCGGCGGCCATCGACGACGAGATAGAACGCCCCGCGCTCACCCACTGGATGAACGAGCTCGGCGACAGCCACGACGTTCAGGAGGTTGAGGTGACCTCTCGCGAATTGGCGGGGAAGAGCATCCGCGACCTCAACGCGCGGATCCCGGACGACACCTTCGTCGCCGTGATCAGCCGCGACGGCGAGAACCGCGTTCCCTCGGCCGACAGCGTCCTCGAAATGGGCGACAGCGTGACGTTCATCGGCGCCACCGACGGGGTCCGCCGAGCGATGGAGCGGTTCCACCCGCACGATTAACAGCTCGGTCAGATCGCCCGTGGAGTGAGGGTGACCGGCTCTGAGCCCCAGTCGCGGGGGCGACATACTCTCCACTGCGCCCGTCGTTTGGTGTGGCCGAAACGTCTCGACGGAGTCCGACGCGAGTGAAACAAGCGTCGGGCACGTCGGGACCGAACGCAGCCGCTGCCGAACGAAGTGAGGCAGCCGCAAAGTGAGCGTCCTGACGGAGATTTGAACTCGGAAAGCCGTTCGGCCTCGCTTCGCTCGGCCGCTGCGACTTTCCTGCTCAAATCTTCGCGGAGTTTTCGGACACACGCACGGCTCGCTACGCTCGCCGTTTGGTTTGTCCGAAAACGTCCTGACGGAGATTTGAACTCCGGTCCCTGGCTCCGCAAGCCAAGAGGATAGTCCACTACCCTACCAGGACTCATCTCTACGTATCGCGGTGGAACTTAAGACGGTTACGGTCCGGCGGCCGCGTGCCTGCGGTCCGCATACTCCCCGTGCCGGATGAACACCTTTTGTATCGACGGGACCCATGAACACCCATGAGACGCTTTCGAGCCGCGACCGCGACCCGCTCCGGTCCCCGTGCCGACCGGGGGGTGTCCGGCGCGACCCCCGGCCAACGGCAACGCTTATGCGCGAACCCGTCGACCACGGAGGGACGAGTATGGGCGCCATAGAGGAGGTGTACGAGGACCTCGACACCGACGTCGAGTTCGAGGAGTTCGAGGCCGCTGTCGAGGACAAGGTCGAGCAGATGGGCGGGCTCGCGGACGAGGAGACCGCCGCGATGCTCATCGCACACGAACTGCGCGACGAGGAGGCCGACACCATCGCCGACATCGAACCGGGGATGAACGAAGTGAAGTTCCTCGGCAAGGTGACAGCCATCGGCGAGATCCGGACCTTCGAGCGCGACGACGAGGACGCGGAGGAGGGTCGCGTGTGTAACGTCGATGTCGCCGACGCCTCCGGCTCCGTCCGGGTCGCACTGTGGGACGACATGGCCGCGGCGGCCGAGGAGGAGCTCGAAGTCGGGCAGGTCCTCCGCGTCATGGGCCGTCCCAAGGAGGGGTACAGCGGCCTCGAAGTGAGCGCGGACAAGGTCGAGCCGGACGAGGACGCCGAGGTCGACGTCCAAGTGCTCGACACCTACCGCGTCGAGGACCTGACGCTCGGGGCGTCCGACGTGGACCTCGTGGGGCAGGTGTTAGACACCGACTCGATCCGGACGTTCGACCGCGACGACGGCAGCGAGGGACGCGTCGCCAACCTCACGCTCGGCGACGAGACGGGGCGCGTGCGCGTCACGCTCTGGGACGGGAAGGCCGACCTCGCCGAGGAGTTCGCGGCGGGCGAGGTCGTCGAGGTCGGCGACGGCTACGTCCGCGAGCGCGACGGCGACCTGGAGCTCCACGTCGGCGACCGCGGCACGGTCGAGCGCGTCGACGAGGACGTCGAGTACGTCCCGGAGACCACCGACATCGCCGACCTCGAGATCGGCCAGACCGTCGACATCGGGGGCGGCGTCATCGAGACCGACCCGAAGCGGACGTTCGACCGCGACGACGGCAGCGAGGGACAGGTCCGCAACGTCCGGATCAAAGACGAGACCGGCGAGATCCGCGTCGCGCTGTGGGGCGACAAGGCCGACCGCGAGATCGAACTGGCCGACCGGGTCGTCTTCACCGACGTCGAGATCCAGGACGGCTGGCAGGACGACCTCGAGGCGTCCGCGAACTGGCGCTCGACCGTCTCCGTCCTCGACGAGGGGAGCGACGCGGCGGCCGGCGTCGCGGGCGGCGCGTCCGGGGCCGGAAGCACCGGGGGCGACGGAGACGGCCGCGGGTCGAACGAAACCGGCCTCGGTGCCTTCTCCGATGACGGAAAGAAGGCGGCGGCCGAGGCCGTCGCCGGTGAGGCCGGCGACGAGGAAGGGAGCGGTGCGAGCGGCGGCGCGGCGACCGCGGCGGCGGAGCGATCGGACGGCGCCGTCGAGTTCACCGGCACGGTCGTCCAGACCGGGGACCCGGTCGTGCTCGACGACGGACAGCAGACGAAATCGGTCGACACCGACGCGAGCCTCCGGCTCGGCGAGGAGATAACCGTCCGCGGCCCGGAGCGCGACGGGACCATCGACGCCGACGACGTCTTCTGACGCGCCCGACCGCCGCGGCGGCCCGTCCGGATCCGGCGGCAAAGCGGGTAACGGAAAGCGTTATACGACACACGGACGCGACTGTGTGTATGAGTGTCGAGTTACCGTTCGCGCCGGTCGACGGGATCATCCGGCGGAACGCGGGGGAACTCCGCGTCAGCGCGGACGCCGCCGAGGAGCTCGCGCGACGGATCCAATCGCACGGCGCCGAGCTCGCCGTCGACGCGGCCGAGCAGGCGACCGCGGACGGCCGGAAGACGCTGATGGCCGCGGACTTCGGCGTCGAGCAGGTCGTCGGCCGGGAAGATCTCACGCTCCCGGTCGCGCCCATCGACCGGATCGCTCGACTCCGGATCGACGACCGCTATCGGGTCGGCGTCGACGCGCGCGTCGCGCTGGCCGACATTTTGGAAGACTACGCCGACAACGTCGCGAGCGCGGCCGCGACACTGGCCCGGCACGCGGACCGACGGACCGTACAGGCCGAGGACATCGAGACGTACTTCGCGTTGTTCGAGTAGATGCAGTTTGGCTACAGCGAGCGGTGTCTCGACCACGACACCGGCGAGCGACACCCGGAGAACCCGGACCGACTCCGCGCGATCCGCCGCGGTCTCGCGAAGCGGCACGGCGTCGAGTACGTCGAGGCCGATCCCGCGGCGAAGGCGGCCGTGTCGGCCGTTCACGACCCCGATTACGTCGACGAACTGGAGTCGTTCGTCGCGGACGGCGGCGGCAGCTGGGACCCCGACACCGTTGCCAGCGACGGGACGTGGGACGCGGCGCTCACCTCGGCCGGGCTCGCCCAGTGGGCCGCCCGCGCGGCGCTCGACGGCTCGACCGGGCGGCAGACCCCGTTCGCGATCGGTCGCCCGCCGGGCCACCACGCCGTCACCGACGACGCGATGGGATTCTGCTTCTTCAACAACGCCGCCGTCGCGGCCCAGACCGCCCTCGACGAGGACCTCGCTGACCGTGTCGCGATCTTCGACTGGGACGTGCACCACGGGAACGGCACGCAGGACATCTTCTACGACCGCGGCGACGTCCTCTACGCGTCGATCCACGAGGACGGCCTCTACCCGGACACGGGGGACCTCGACGAGACCGGCGAGGGAGACGGCGACGGGACGACCGTGAACCTCCCGCTGGCGGCCGGTGCCGGCGACGCCGACTACCTCTACGCCGTCGACGAGGGGATCGGGCCTGCGATCGATCGGTTCGACCCCGACCTGCTGATCGTCTCGGCGGGGTTCGACGCGCACCGCCACGACCCCATCTCGCGGATGCGCGTCTCCTCGGAGGGGTACGCGCTGTTGACCGACCGGATCCGGGCGCTCGCCGATGACGCCGGCGCCGCCCACGCGTACGTGCTGGAGGGCGGATACGGCCTCGACACGCTCGCCGAGGGGGTCTCGATGGTCCACGAGACGTACGACGGGCGCCCCCCGGTCGACACCGACGAGGACCCGGACGCGAAGACCGAGTCCCTCGTCGACGACCTGCGGGCGGAACTGGACCTGTAGCCCGGAAGGTGGGTCGACGCCGGACTCGCTCGTCGCTATCGCTCCTCGCTCGTAGTCGGCGTCGACAGAAACGCCCGGAGCGGGATTTGAACCCGCGTCACGACCGTGACAGGGTCGTATGATGGGCCACTACACCATCCGGGCAACCAAGCGACAGCGCCCCGAAACCGGGGACGCCCGGAGCGGGATTTGAACCCGCGTCACGACCGTGACAGGGTCGTATGATGGGCCACTACACCATCCGGGCTTGTCGTACCAGTTCGTATCCCTGTCTGGCAAATAAGGCTTGTCATCGCCGACGAGGATGGGGTCCGGTGACAGGGGGGTCGCCTCCGACATCCTTTTGTGTCAACCTCGCGTGTGTGGGAGTGTCGAACGCCCCGCGACCCGTGAGCCGCGCGCGGCGGCGCTTGGTAAGTCTTATGACGCTGGCGCATATACCTACCTGTAGTATCTCGTGATAGCTTCTCCCCACCACCAGCACCCATGGTAGACGTAAGCCAACACGAACTCGTCCCGGACCACGTCCTCCTCGACGACCCCGAGGAGGTCGAAGAGGTCCTGGCGGAGTATGACGTGAAGAAAACGAACTTACCGAAGATCAAACGCACGGATCCCGCGCTCCCCGACGAGGCCGAGGTCGGGGACGTGGTGAAGATCGTCCGCGACTCCCGCACGACCGACGAGGCGGTCGTGTATCGACTGGTCGTCTCATGAACAGGCAAGACCGACGCGTGGTTTCACGCGAATACTTCTCCGACGAACGGCTCGCCGAACACCACTTCCGCTCGTTCAACAACTTCCTGGACCGCGGCATGCAGGAAGTCGTCGACGAGAAGGAGACGATCGAGACGGACATCGGCGACAAGGAGGGCCAGGAGCCCGTCTACGTCGAGCTCGGCGACGTGCGGATGGTCACCCCGCGCGTCCGCGAGGCCGACGGCTCCGAGGAGCTGCTCTATCCCCAGGAGGCGCGGCTCCGCAACATCACCTACTCGGCGCCCGTGTTCATGGAGATGTCCATCGTCCGCGGCGGCGAGGACGAACCGGAGCAGGTCGTCGACACGACCGAGACGAAGGTCGGTCGGATGCCGATCATGGTCGGCTCGGACAAGTGTAACATGGCGGGCTTCTCCGACGAGGAGCTCATTGACATCGGCGAGGACCCCGTCGACCCCGGCGGCTACTTCATCGTCAACGGCTCCGAGCGCGTGCTGATGACCTCGGAGGACCTGGCGCCGAACAAGATCCTCGCCGAGTACGACTCGAAGTACGGCGACGAGATTCAGGTCGCGAAGACGTTCTCCCAGCGCCGGGGCTACCGCGCCTTAGTGCTCTGTGAACGCAACCGCGAGGGGCTGCTCGAAGTGTCGTTCCCCTCCGTCTCCGGATCCATCGACTTCGTGACGCTCGTCCGCGCGCTCGGGCTCGAATCCGACGAGGAGATCGTCCACCGCGTCTCGGACGACCCCGAGATCGTGAAGTTCATGCTGGAGAACTTAGAGGAGGCCTCGGTCCAGACGACCGAGGAGGCAATCGAGACCCTCGGCGAGCGCGTCGCGAGCGGTCAGGGGAAGAACTACCAGCTCAAGCGGGCGAACTACGTCATCGACCGCTACCTCCTCCCGCACCTCCACGAGGAGGGCGTCGACGAGGAGGACGTGCGGATCAACAAGGCGTACTACCTCTGCCGGATGGCGGAGGCGTGCTTCGAGCTCGCTCTCGACCGCCGCGAGGCCGACGACAAGGACCACTACGCGAACAAGCGCCTGAAGGTCTCCGGCGACCTGATGCGCGACCTGTTCCGGACCGCTCTCAACAAGCTGGCGCGCGACGTGAAGTACCAGCTGGAGCGCGCGAACATGCGGAACCGGCAGCTCACCGTCAACACGGTGGTCCGCTCCGACGTGCTGACCGAGCGCCTCGAACACCCGATCGCGACGGGGAACTGGGTCGGCGGCCGCTCGGGCGTCTCCCAGCTCGTCGACCGGACCGACTACATGGGCGTGCTCTCGCACCTGCGGCGCCTGCGCTCGCCGCTGTCGCGGTCGCAGCCGCACTTCGAGGCGCGGGACCTCCACGCGACCCAGTGGGGTCGCATCTGTCCCTCCGAGACGCCGGAGGGGCCGAACTGCGGGCTCGTGAAGAACTTCGCGCAGGCGATGGAGCTCTCGCAGACGGTTGAGGACGAACAGGGGCTGAAACGAGAACTGGCGTCGATGGGTGTCGAGGGGATCCCCGGCATCGAGGGCGTCGAACGACAGACGGCGGACGACTGATCATGGCACAAGCAGAACGCGAAGCGAAGGTGTACGTCAACGGGAGCCTCGTCGGCACCCACGAGAACCCGGACGAGCTCGCCGAACAGATACGCGAGGCGCGCCGCCGCGGCGACGTCTCGGAGATGGTGAACGTCTCGGTGAAAGACCGGACCCGCGAGGTCATCGTCAACGCCGACGCGGGGCGGGCGCGACGCCCGCTCATCGTCGTCGAGAACGGCGAGCCGCTCCTCGGCGATGAGGAGATCGAGGCCCTCGAACGCGGCGACGTCGAGTTCGAGGACCTCGTCGAGCGCGGCTACGTCGAGTTCATCGACGCGGAGGAGGAGGAGGACATCCTCGTTGCGGTCGACGAGGAGGACGTGACCGAGGACCACACGCACCTCGAGATCGACCCGCAGCTCGTCTTCGGCATCGGCGCGGGGATGATCCCGTACCCCGAGCACAACGCGAGCCCGCGGATCACCATGGGCGCGGGGATGATGAAGCAGTCGCTCGGGCTCCCCTCGGCCAACTACCGCATCCGGCCGGACACGCGTCAGCACCTCCTGCACTACCCGCAGCTGGCGATGGTGAAGACGCAGACGTCCGACCAGATCAGCTTCGACAAGCGGCCGGCGGCGCAGAACTTCGTCGTCGCCGTGATGTCCTACGAGGGCTTCAACATCGAGGACGCGCTGGTGATGAACCAGGGCTCCGTCGACCGCGCGCTCACCCGCTCGCACTTCTTCCGGACCTACGAGGGCGAGGAGCGCCGGTACCCCGGCGGCCAGGAGGACCGCTTCGAGATTCCGGACCAGGACGTTCGCGGCGCGCGCGGCGAGGACGCGTACACCCACCTCGACGAGGACGGCCTCGTCAACCCCGAGACGAAGGTCGACGAGTCGTCCGTCCTGCTCGGGAAGACCAGCCCGCCGCGCTTCCTCGAAGAGCCGGACGACATGGGCGGGCTCTCACCGCAGAAGCGCCGCGAGACCTCCGTGACGATGCGCTCGGGCGAATCGGGCGTCGTCGACACGGTGACGCTGATGGAAGGCGAGGACGGCTCCAAGCTCTCAAAGGTGAAGGTGCGCGACCAGCGCGTCCCCGAACTGGGCGACAAGTTCGCGTCCCGACACGGACAGAAGGGCGTCGTCGGCCACCTCGCGCCCCAGGAGGACATGCCGTTCACCGAGGAGGGGGTCGTCCCGGACCTCGTGATGAATCCGCACGCGCTGCCGTCGC
>NZ_NEWI01000124.1:0-4610 GCF_002135005.1 Halorubrum sp. SD612
GCTCTCTTGACGGGGACGCCGACGCCGCGCGGTCGTCACCCGACCGTCCGGCGGACCCAGCCCGACGCGCCGCTCGGGACGGGGCCGGACTCCTCCCGGGGCTGACGGGTCCCCTCGCCGTCGACCGCGCGGACGACGACCTCGTGTTCCCCGTCGGGCTCGAAGGCGTGGCGCCACTGCCGCCAGACGTCCGCGTCGGGGAGCGGGTCGGAGAGCTCGGCGTCGGTCCAGGTGTCTCCCCCGTCGGTCGACACCTCGACGCGGTCGACGCCGGGGGTCCCGGCGTACGCGTGCCCGGCCAGCTCGATCCGCCCGTCGCCGAGCTCCGTGATCCCCTCGTCCCAGAGCTTGGCGACCGTCGTCACCTCGCCGGTCCCCTCCCAGCCGCGCTCCTCCCAGTAGCCGTCGTCCTCGACGCTCAGAAGCTCGATCTCCGAGAGCCACTTCACGTTCGTCTCCCCCCAGTGGCCCGGGATCAGCACCCGGACCGGGTGGCCGTGGCCGGTCGGGAGCTCCTTCCCGTTCATCCCCCACGCGAGGAACCCCTCCGCGAGGACGTCGACCGGGAACTCGACGTAGTACCCGTCCTCGCCGCGCAGCATCGCGCAGTCGCAGTCGCCCTGCGGGTCGACCGACTCCAGCAGCGGCCGGATCGGCGTCCCGGTCCAGACGGCGGTGCCGATGCGGCGGCCGTTCTGGTCCTCGCCGACGCACCGCAGCGTCACCGCGCGGTTCTCGACGGGGCGCTCGATCAGCTCGTCGAAAGAGACGGTCCGCTCGCTACCGACCTCGCCGGTGAACGTGAGCGACCACTCGTCCGCGGTCACCTCCGGGTCGAACTCCGCGATGTCGACGTTGTAGAACTCGTCGATCGGCGTCTCCAAGCCCTGTAGCTCGTCGCTCTCGAAGGCGAGCGACGCAGAATCGAGTTCCCGGAGCCGCACGGCCGCGCCGTCCGACCGCGGGGCGTCGGGGAGGGGATCGTCGGCCGACGCGAGCGACCGCCGGCCGACGACGGTCGCGGCGACGAACCCGAGCGCGCCGGCGACGACCCCGAGCGTCCGGCGGCGCACCGCGTCGACGACCGCCGGCGAGCCCCTCACGCCGTCCGAGGGCGATTCGGCCGGGGTGGCGGACGAGGGGAGCCAGCCGATCCCGACGACGGCCGCGACGGGGAGCGCCGCGCCCAGCGCGCCGAGCGAGACGCCCGTCAGCCCGGCGGCGAGCAGCCACGATCCGCCCCCGGCGACGGCCGCCCCGGTCGCGCGTCGGTCGGTGCGCGCGGCGAGCCGGAGCCCCGCGAACGCGACCGCGCCGAACAGCCCGACCACGACCGCGACGGCCACGGCGACGTGGATCAGGTGCCCCGCCTCGCCGAAGGTCTCGATCGCGAACGTCACGATCGCCCCCGGAGTCAGGTTGACGATCGCCTGATCGACGGGCCTGACGACGAACGACGGCGTCCATCCCGTGACGAGGTACGAGCCCGCGACCGCGGCCGCACCGGCCGCCGACGCGAGGAGCGTCTCACGCCGCTCGGTACCGTCTATCATAATTTACGTCGGGTCTCCGGCCACTTGAACTGCGTCCTCGATCGGGGGCGATCCCCCCTCGTCGAGACGGACGGGAAACAGGGCGGGCCGGCGGCGAACGAAGCGTTCGAGGCGAGAGCCGCGGAGAGACGGCGCGAGGCGGCCGGGGTCGCGTCAGGCCTCGCCGAGGTCGCGGAACATCGCGCGGTAGTCGTCGGTCGACAGCGACTCGCCGAGGTCGTCGATGTCGGCGTCCAAGTCCTCCAACCGGTCGACCAGTTCGGCGTACGCCTCGTTCTCCTCGCGCTGTGCGGCCGGTTTCTGCGAGCTGAGGACCGCGCGTTTGCTGGCGAGGGCGGCGGCCTCCTGAACGAGGTCGTCGTACTCGCTGCGCGTCAGTAGCGTGTCGATGGCTGCGAGCAGCTTCGAGCGGCTCACCGGCTTGGTGAGGTAGAGGTCGAACCCCATGTCGATGATGTCGAAGTCGGGTTCGACCGCGGTGACCATCGCCACGCGACAGTCGTACCCCTCCTCGCGGATGTGTTCCAAGACGTCGTCGCCGCTCCCGTCGGGGAGCCGGCGGTCGAGGAGCACCACCTCGACGGCGGCGTCGACGCGGTCTATCGCCTCGGCGGCGGTCTCGGCGACGTCGACGGCGTACCGCTCCTCCAAGAAGCCGGCGTACAGCGCCGCGATGTCTGGCTCGTCCTCCACGACGAGCACCGACGGATCGCTCACCGCCGATCACCGCCGAGAGTGACGGGACACGCTTCACCGGGCATACACGAACGGGCGGCGTGTCGCGAAATAAAACTGTCGCCGTCCGATCGCCCGATATCCCGAACCGTCCTTTATATACTCCGGCCGCCAAGGGGGAGACGAATGTCAGAACTCGTCTCCACCGGGGTCGAGGGGCTCGACTCCATTCTCACCGGCGGCATCACCGAGCGGTCGACGGTCCTCGTCTCCGGCAACCCGGGCACCGGCAAGAGCATTTTCGGCATCCAGTACCTCCATCACGGCGTCTCCGAACACGACGAGCGCGGCGTGTACGTCTCCTTCGAGGAGGACGAGGCCGACATCCGCGGCGCGGCCGAGTCGGTCGGCTTCGAGGGGTTCGACGAGATGGTCGACGACGGCGACATCGTCATCCTCGACAAGCGCGAGATGTTGCGGGAGACCGACTTCTCGACCGCGGTCGACCGCCTGCTCGACACGGTCGAGGACGGAGAGTTCGACCGGCTCGTCCTCGACTCGCTGTCGATGTTCCAGCTCTTCTTCGACGCCGAACAGGAGAAGCGCACCTACCTGCTGAAGTTCTCGGACATCCTCAAGGCGAACGGGCTCACCTCGCTGCTCATCAACGAGCAGGGCGCCGTCTTCCCCGACACGGAGGTCGGCTTGGAGAACTTCCTCACGGACGGGAACATCTACTTCATCCAGACGCCGACCGACTCCGGCGTCAACCGCTACGTCTGGGTGGCGAAGATGCGGAAACAGGACATCGACACCGACATCTTCCCGATGGAGATCGGACAGGGGGGGATCACGGTCCACGAGCGCGCGGGCGGTTTCTCGATGATGGGCGGCTCCGACGACCAGCCCTCGTTCTGACGCGGGCGCTAGGGGACCGACGCGTCCGGCCGTTCGGCCCGCTACTCCCGAGACGAGAGGTCGCGCCAGACGTCGTCGAGCCGGTTCTTCACCGCCGAGCGCTCCTCCACCTCGACCGTGAGCCCGTCGCGGAAGTCGACCTCGACCCCGTCGACCTTCCGGCGGTACACCTTCACGCGCCGGTGTTCGTCGGAGAGCGGGCGGTCGTGTAGTTCGAGGAGGTCCGCCTCCTCCAGCTCGTTTATCCGCCGGTAACACGTCGCGATCGGGACGTCCAGCTGGTCGCTGAGGTCCTGCGCCGACTTCGCGTCGCCCGTCGCCGTCAGGATGTCCGTGTTGTATTTGTTACCGAGTACGGTGATCAGATCGTCCCCCACCATTCACGTTATCGAGATTGATTTTTGTCTCTTATAATGGTACCGGTGAGTGCCTCGGGCGGCAATCCTCGCGATCCGGCGCGCGGTACGGGACCGCGGGCGGTTCGGCGACTCGAATCGGTTCGCCGTGTTATCGCCGCTGATACCCGCTCCCGTGGGTTTATTATCCGCGTTCGAGCAGGTGAGATATGGAGCTCATCGAGGGGTTGTACCTGATGACGACCACCGTGCTGGCCGGCGCGAGCGCGACGCTCGTCGCGTTCGCCGTCGCGGCGTATCGGTCGTCCGGTCGCACGGCGATGGCGTACCTGGCTGTCGGCTTCGGACTCGTCGTCGTCGCGGCGGTCGGGACGCCCGCGGCCGCCTTCCGGACCGGCTTCGCGAACGCCGAGGCGCTACTCTTAGTCAACACCGGGCTGCTCGCGGCGTCGATGGCGCTCGTCGCCGGCAGCCTCGCGGTGTACGAGCCGGGGACGCGCGAGTTCGTGATCCCCGAGTCGGAGCTGTCGCGCCTCCGCGACCGGTGACAGTCGGGTCCGAGCCCCAACCCCCCGCGTCGCCGCCGAATCGATCCCGAGCGAACGCCGCGAAACCGGAGGCGTACCCCGCTCCCCGACGCCCTTTTGCGTTCTCGGTCCGTAGCGATCTCGATGACAGATCGCTGTCGAGACGGCGGCGCGACCGCGAGCCCGCGACCGGCTCCGCGGCGGCGCCGACCCGGTGAATCGCCCCGAGGCCCGGGGCGTCGACGATGACGACCGCCGACGGCCGCGGCGGCCTCTCGCCGGTCGCGCGCCTCTCGGACCTCGCCGCGCGCGCCGGCGTCGGCGCCGGGGTCACGGTGCTCGTGAGCGTCCTGCCTGTCGTCGGGCTGGTCGCGCCCGCGGTCGGCGCCGGCGTGGCGAGTTGGACCGACGACGCGGAGCGCCCCCGCGGCCCGAAGATCGGGGCCGCCACGGGCGCGCTGGTCGCGCTGCTGTCGCTGCCGCTGACGTTCTTCGCCGTCTGGGTCGCGGCCGCGGTGTCGCCCGCGGCGACCGTCGGCGTCCTCGCGCTCACGCTGTTCGGCGCGGCGTACGTCGTCGGC
>NZ_NEWI01000124.1:4620-7684 GCF_002135005.1 Halorubrum sp. SD612
CGCCGTAGGTCGTCGGCGGTCTGGGTCGCGGCCGGGGCGTCGCGCGCGGCGACGTTCGGCGTCCGCGCGGGCACGCGGGTCGGCGGGGGGTCCGTCGTCGGCAGCGGCGCGCTCGGCGGCTACCTCGCGGACCGGATCGCCGAGGACCGTGATACCTCGCCGGCGGACGCCGACCGCGAGGCGCCCGCGACGCCGATCGAGCGCCTCAAACACCGCTACGTCGAGGGCGATATCTCCGACGCGGAGTTCGAGCGCCGCCTCGACGGACTGGTCTCCGCCGACCGCGACCGAACCGACTCGGCGTCTCGACGCGAGACGCCCGAGACGACTGCCCCCGAGCACGAGCGCTGAAACGGCCCCGGGGGAATCGCTCTTTCGAACGGCGTCGTTGACACCCGGCATTCACCCCTTCTCGCTCGTCAGTCTCGCCCGACGTGGCCGCCGCTCGTTCGCACATCGGATTCGTGACGGAGACCGGTCGGTACCGCCGCTGCGCCGCAGATCCAGATCTGATACTCTCTCGTCGAAGTCGTTGATATATTCTGTAACTAAACTACTCAAAATAACCCGGAAATCGCACGACGTGACGTTTTTATCAACTCGGATAACCGGGGACGTGATCTTAAGTAGGAAATCCACTTCGCTATCGATAACGCCCGCCGGGCAGGCCGGGGGCCGACGCAACACACAATGTTCGAAACCATACTGGACGAGGAAGAGCGCGGTCAAGTGGGGATCGGGACCCTCATCGTGTTCATCGCGATGGTGCTGGTGGCAGCGATCGCCGCCGGCGTCCTGATCAACACGGCCGGGTTCCTCCAGACGCAAGCGGAAGCAACGGGCGAAGAGAGTACAGCGCAGGTGAGCGAGCGGGTTCAGGTCGTAAGTCAGTCAGGAGTCATTTCCAACGACGCTGCTGGTTCCGGTGAGAAAGGAATCGGCTCGCTCGAGTTCGTCGTTGCATCTGCTCCCGGCGCCGGAAACGTCGATCTCGATGAAGTAACTGCGGAACTAATTGGAGCAGACGGGCAGGAGACGTTCCAGCTCCAAGACAATCCGCCGGTCACCGACGTGAATATCTTTACGAACGGGAACGACAACGTACTGACTGACAACAGCGACCGTGCTGAGGTTTCGATTGACTTGGAAGCGCTGAACGATCCGTACGAGCTTACCGAGGGAGACTCCCTGACGGTGACATTCACGACTGCGGCCGGCGCGTCCACGACGACCGAAATTCGTGTCCCGACTACGTTAGTCGGTGAAAACGACGATTCGGTGAGGCTGTAACAATGTTCGAATTTATCACTAACGACGACCGCGGTCAAGTCGGTATCGGCACGCTCATCGTGTTCATCGCGATGGTGCTTGTCGCTGCTATTGCCGCCGGCGTCCTGATCAATACGGCTGGGTTCCTCCAGTCGCAGGCGGAATCGACCGGCGAAGAGAGTACGGACCTCGTGTCCGAGCGCATCGAGGTGACAAGCTCTGTCGGTATCGTCGGCGACGCAAGTGCCGGTACGCTCAATGAAACCCGCTTGACCGTTACCGGCGCACCTGGTGCCGATAATATCGACCTCGCCGACACGACGATTCAAGCGGTCGGTCCCGGTGGACAGGAGAACCTCGTGTTCACTAACCGAGCATTTAGTATCCCTTCTGTCTCCAGCGGGGATGCTAAGCTTCAGGAGACGATTCCGACCGACGCTGAAACTGTCCAGATCCGTGTCGGTTCGCTTTCCGATAGTATTGCCACGCTAAACGTCAGCGACCAGCAGAGTAATGAAGTTGCTGTTCCCGTCGAAAATCTTGATCAAGGTGAAATAAATGAGATCGATATCTCAGCCCTACAATTAGTCGATGGAGAGAAGGTCGTGGTGGAACTGTACGATGGGAATACTGATACCGCCACTCAGAAGGACTCCGTCGGGGCTGAGGATGTCTTGGAGCCGACTGTCGGGTCGATTGACTCTGGTTCTGACGATGTCGTGCTACAGACACCTATCCGCGCAGACGCGCAGACTATCGAAGTAGGTGTCACTAGTAGCACAGGTAGTGCTACGGATATTTACGTGTACCCGGCTGGCGAGTCTGATAGCGCGGTTCAAAAGACAATTGCTGACGATGCCAGTCAGGACACAGTAAACGTCGACATCTCTTCTCTTGATTTCGCTAGCAATGACGACCTGGAGGCGGAGATTCGTGACAGTGGTGGTGCGGGCGACGCCAGCCCATTAGATTCAGATACGGTCACCGTCTCTGATGCGCTTAATCTCAACGACGTTGAGAATCTTAACCCCGGAGAGTTCGCGGTTGGCTCCGATGGTGCATTCCGTAACGACGCAGTTCTCAACGATCAGGAACAGGATCAGTTCACGATCCTATTGAATCCCGCATCGGGAGCATTCTACGACACGTCGGACGGAGAGGCGTTCGGTGAGGGCGATTCCGCGACTCTCGACATCGTCTCGCCGGCCGGCGCTGCGACGCAGGTTGAATTGAGCGCACCCGACCTCTTCAGCGAGGACGGCGAGGCGGTCCGCCTCTAGGCAGCCGCACAGACGACTAACCGTTCCCACCGCGGAGACCCGCTCTGCGTCGGGAACCCGCCGCAACACCTATTTTACGGCGCGCGCTACCACAACCCATGAGTGACCACGACGCGCCCGCGGCCGACCCGGACGCGCCGCCCGCCGATCCCGACGAGCTCGACTTCACCGACGACGAGAACGTCGTCGAGATCGGGGAAGGCCGGTACGTCGTCGGGACGAACGGCCGCCCCAACGTCGGGCGCTCGCGAGGTGACCGCCGGCCGCCGCCGGACGACGCGGCCCCTCCCGCCGACTCGGGCGGATTTACCGCCGCGGAGCCTGCGAACCCCGACGACCGCCGGCCCGCCGGTGACGACCCGCGAGCGAGCGCCGCCGGTCCTGGCGTCGGCGATCGCAACCAGCGACGGGGCGATGAGCGGGGTCGCCGAGGGGGCCAACAGCAGGGCGGTGAACGAGGACAGTCCGGGAGGCAGGACCGGGTGGGCGGCAGAAGCGGAGCCGGGGGTCAGGGT